>JAENXG010000401.1 GCA_016649675.1 Methyloceanibacter sp. | reverse complement strand
CGAGACCTTGGGATGGGAGACGAGCGCGGACTCCACCTCCGCCGTCCCCATGCGATGGCCGGCGACATTGATCACATCGTCGACGCGGCCGGTGATCCAGTAATAGCCGTCGTCGTCGCGCCGGCAGCCATCGCCGGTGAAGTATTTGCCCTTGTAGGCGGAGAAGTAGGTGTCCACGAAGCGTTGATGGTCGCCATAGAGGCTGCGCGCCATCCCCGGCCATGCATCGAGAATGACGAGATTGCCAGAGGCGGTGCCTTCCTGCAGGTTGCCGTCGCTGTCGACGATGGCCGGCTCGACACCGAAAAAGGGCAAAGTCGCCGAGCCGGGCTTGAGCTTGGTCGCGCGCGGCAGGGGCGTGATCATGATGCCGCCCGTCTCGGTCTGCCACCAGGTGTCCACGATCGGACAGCGCTCCTCGCCCACCACCCGGTAGTACCACTCCCAGGCTTCCGGATTGATCGGCTCGCCGACGCTGCCGAGCAGCTTGAGCGACTTCCGGCTCGTGCGCGTCACGTAATCGTCGCCCGCCCCCATCAGCGCCCGGATTGCCGTAGGCGCGGTATAGAGGATGTTGACCCCATGCTTGTCGATCACCTGCCAGAAGCGCGAGGGATCGGGATAGTTCGGCACGCCCTCGAACATCAGCGTGGTGGCGCCGTTGGCGAGCGGGCCGTAAACGATATAGGAATGGCCGGTGACCCAACCCACATCGGCCGTGCACCAATAGACCTCGCCGTCGTGATAGTCGAACACGGTCTGATGGGTCAGCGCGGCATAGACGAGATAGCCGCCGGAGGTGTGCAGCACACCCTTGGGCGTTCCCGTCGAGCCCGATGTGTAGAGGATGAAGAGCGGATCTTCTGCGTTCATCTCCTCGGGAGGGCAGTCGGCCGAGACGTTGGCAGCCAGCTCGTGGTACCAGAAATCGCGCCCGGAATGCATGGCGCAGGCGCCGCCCGTGCGCCGGATGACGATCACCTTCTCGTCACCCAGCGATTTGGTCAGGGCCTCGTCGGTATTGTGCTTCAGCCTGATCTTTTTGCCGCCACGCAAACCCTCGTCGGCGGTTATGACGAGCTTCGACTTGCAATCGGTGATGCGGCCGACCAGCGAGTCCGGCGAGAAGCCGCCGAACACCACCGAGTGGATGGCGCCGATGCGGGCACAGGCGAGCATGGCGTAAGCCGCCTCGGGGATCATCGGCAGGTAGATGGTGGCCCGGTCGCCTTGTTTGACGCCTTGCGCCTTGAGCACGTTGGCGAAGCGGCAAACCTGCTCGTGTAGCTCGCGATAGGTGATGTGCTGCGGTTCCGCGGAAGGGTCGTCGGGCTCCCAGATGATGGCGACCTGCTTGCCGCGCTTCTTCAGATGCCGGTCGATGCAGTTGGCCGAGACGTTGAGCGTGCCGTCCTCGAACCATTTGATCGAGATATCGGGATAGGCGAAGGACGTATCCTTGACGCGGGTGTAGGGCTTGATCCAATCGATACGTTTGCCGTGCTGGCCCCAAAACGTCTCGGGGTCTCTGATCGAAGCTTCGTACATGGCGTGGTACATCGCGTAATCGATCAAGGCGGGCTCTGCCATATTGGGAATACCATCGGATTGGATTGACGCGATCGCACTACGGTCTTCCATCGCCATAGCTCCAGCTATTCATTGTCGCGAGTTCACTAGAGAGGCGTAGAGCTAGAGCCCTGCGCCGGTCTCGCTTAAAAGAACCCCATCGCCTTGGGGCTATAGCTCACCAGCACGTTCTTGGTCTGTTGGTAATGGTCGAGCATCATCTTGTGGTTCTCCCGCCCGATGCCTGATTTCTTGTAGCCGCCGAAGGCCGCGTGGGCCGGATAGAGGTGGTAGCAATTGGTCCATACCCGCCCCGCCTGGATGCCGCGACCGAAGCGATAGGCGCGGTTCATGTCGCGGGTCCACACGCCCGAGCCGAGGCCGTAGAGCGTGTCATTGGCGATCGACAGCGCGTCGGCCTCATCGTCGAAGGGAGTCACCGATAGGACGGGTCCGAAGATCTCCTCCTGGAAGATGCGCATCTTGTTGTGGCCCTCGAACACCGTGGGCTGCATGTAATAGCCCTCGGCGAGCTCGCCGTTGAGCGCGAGCCGCTCGCCGCCGGTCAAGAGCTTGGCGCCTTCCTTCTTGCCGATATCGATATAGGAGAGGATCTTCTCCAGCTGATCGTTGGAGGCCTGCGCGCCGATCATGGTCGAGAGCTCGAGCGGATTGCCCTGCTTGATCTTTTTCACCCGGGCAATCGCCTTCTCCATGAAGCGGTCGTAGATCGAGCGCTGCACCAGTGCGCGTGAGGGGCAGGTGCACACCTCGCCCTGGTTTAGCGCGAACATGGTGAAGCCTTCGAGCGCCTTGTCGAAATAGTCGTCGTCCTCGGCCATCACGTCGGCGAAGAAGATGTTGGGCGACTTGCCGCCGAGCTCGAGCGTCACCGGGATCAGGTTCTCGCTCGCATATTGCATG
>JAENXG010000546.1 GCA_016649675.1 Methyloceanibacter sp. | reverse complement strand
TTCGACCATCATTGTGCCAGCTCTTCAAACTTAGCGGGGCCAATTGCCGCGCTAAAGTGACTGCGACGGAGCCCGTCTGGCTTAGTCGAAAATTTTATTCCGATATAGCCATCGACGAACATTCCGGACATGCGGCCGTCGAAGGACACTTCGGCAGAATAACTATGATCCTTATAAGATTCTCGCGTGAACTTAAGCGGCATGATGCGCATGACGGTCCTCCCTCTGGAAAGACTGATGATCACTTTGCAACATGGTGAATGTTGGCCTTGGCGGGCGCTTCGGCTCGTGACGTGCCGCCTGCTCAGGCAGCGGCCCCAAGCTTCTCGAATGCAGATCTTTTCAGACGGTAGAGGCAGCCTGCTGAAGAATATGCTCCGCCACTTCCAGCGGCGTGACGGACTTGCGGACCATGAAGCGTCGATCCGCAACAACTTCGTTCAACGCCTGCCGCATAACGGCGACCGTCGATGCGTCAAATTTCTGTTTCAAATCATTCATCGTTCGCAGCCCAAATAAACACTCGGGCGTGTCTTAGGGCTCTTTTGTAAAGGCATGATGAAAACCTATTTCATTTCGATAGGACAGTAACGCTGACTTGATTAGGATCGTCGCCGGTTACAAGTTTCCCTGATCGGGATCGTTGACCCGACAAACTGGCAACGCATCATTGCGCCCAAAGAGGCCGCTGTGCGCCCAGAGGCGAGGCAGGCACGGCTACGTTCGAGCGCCGCTCGACGCAGCACACCTCCACGCAAACACAACGCAACGGCACAAGCCGTCGAGGGAAACCTTGGCGGCTTTTGCGTATGGCCAGATACGCGCACAAAAACGGCCCCAGCGCGGACTGCGCGCCGAGGCCGCTTGTGTCGGAACTCCCGGCTGGATGGGGCCTTGGGGGGCAAGGTTGGCCAACCGAGGTTCTTGCACTCGGCAATGAGGTAGGCCGCCTTTAGCCGCGATTGCTCTCGGCCTGCGGCGGGCGCTTCGGCTCGGGTTGCGTGTTGCGAACAGCCTCAGCCAGCATCTGGCGCAGCTCGGCCTTGGTCTTCGCCGGTTCTCGCGTGAAAGATTTTTGCCATTGGACCATGGACAGTATGTGGGGATGCACGAGGGAGAATTAAACCCCGCATTCGAGGATAATCCGCGTCCGCTCTTGAGCGCATAGCGGACTCAAGTCGGACATCGCGGTACGTCCGAGATGTGCCAGAGATCGGGATAGGGGGGAGCCTCGCGGCTCCGCCCCTCCCACACCACCGTGCATACGGGTCCGTACACGGCGGTTCGAGAAGTTGCGCTAACACGATTGGAACAAGGATGGCAGGCCGAGCGATTTGAAGTATGCATTTGAGAGCCCAGTAGAGAGAGCTCTGCTGCGGGCGAGATACCAAGGACCGCGGCCGCTGCCGGCCGTGTTCCTTGCAGCCCACTCTGAGACCCCATTTGCGATGAGTGCCGCGCGGCGGCGCCGTGGGGTTTTCCATTGGCGCCACAGAGCGGCCCGCAGTCGCAGTCGGACCCAGCGAGTGAGGGCTATCAGCACCTCGGGCGTTTCGCAGAAGCCGAAATAGCCGCGCCAGCCCCGCATATAGGTGGCCAGTTCTTCCATTGTCGTCTTGATGCTGACGCCCTTGGCCCTTCGCGTA
>JAENXG010000396.1 GCA_016649675.1 Methyloceanibacter sp. | reverse complement strand
CATATTCTCGACGTCGCGGTAGCTCAGAGCGAAGCGGAAATAGAGCCAGACGGCCTGCTGGATGACGACGCTCGGAAAGCGGTGGCAGCGGTATGAAAGCTTGTCCATAAGCGAATGCTATATGGCCCGTCCGTACCAAGCCAGTGTGTTACTGTGACAGTGCCGTCGCGGCCTACCTCGTGCCCGCCGGCCACAACGAGCACCCGCGTGTTCCACGCCGAATAAAGCTCCTCGGCCCCGCGCTGAAGGAGCACGAGGACACCCGCAATTTGCGGTGCACCGATGAGGTTCAAGAGTGTCACGGTATGTTGGAGATCCGGTTGGGATGAGTATTTGAGGCCGGTGCGGAAATTTCGGTGTCAGGCCTGTGTACTCTCGGAGAATGGCGATAAATCGATTATACCTCGACGAGGGTCTCACAAGCGGTCAAGACAGGAACCCATGGGTATCGACCTCAGGCGCCGTAATCGCCAGCCGGAGATCATGGACGCGCCCGATCTGCCGCATACGCGCTTCACTGAGACTCTGCAGGGCTTGAAGCGGGTGAATGTCGTGACGCGGTCGGCAGCGCTCATGTGGCCCGACCTGAAGGCTGCCAGCAAGCAATCGCCAGACGCGCCCTTGCGCGTGCTCGATGTGGCATGTGGCGGCGGCGATGTTCTGATCGCCCTTTCCAACTGGGCCAAACGCGCCAGAATGAGGGTCGAGTTCGCGGGCTGCGACGTAAGTCCAGTCGCGGTGCAGTTTGCCAGCGAAGTAGCAGCAAGAGCCGGAGCGCCGATCGAGTTCTTCCGGCTTGACGTGACGCGCGAACAACTCCCAAGCGGGTTCGACATGATCATGAGCACGCTCTTCTTGCATCACTTGGAAGAAGAGGATGCGGTAGCTTTCCTGCGAGACGCCGCTGCCAAAGCCCGTAGCAGGCTCGTTATCCAAGATCTCGTGCGCAGCGCCATGAGCCATTGGTTCGCGCGGCTCGGCACGAGCATTCTACTGTTGAGTGATATCTGCCGACTCGACGGACGGACGTCGGTTGAGGGAGCATTCACGCGGGACGAAGCCAAAGCGCTGGTGCGCAAGGCTGGCCTGACAGATGCTGAAGTCGCGCCGCGTTTTCCATTCCGATATCTGATCCGCTGGATCAGACTTTGAGGACGCGTCTGCCACTCACGCGTGACAGCATCACATCTTCGAAATCTCCGATGCGGGTCGACTTGGCGATCCAGGCGACTGCACCCGGCAGAAGGGCGGCGGTCATCACGGATAGTCCATGCATCATCTTGCTCTCAAACAGCAGGTTTGCGGCGCTGGCCAACCGAAACTGGCGCTTGAGCCGCTTAAGCATGCGCTGCTGGAATGCAATAGCGCTGTCTCCCGCAAGGATGGCCTGCGCTGCGGCAATGCCTGAGAACAGCGCGATCGCCATGCCGTCGCCGGTGAACGAAGGAATGACCGCCAGTTGATCGCCAAGGGGAAAGATGCTGGAGGCGATCGGCTGGCGCCTGAGATAACCATAGGGAATGCCGGCGATGGCAATCGGCTTGTCCCATTCGGGTCGTGCGCCGGTCAGGAGGTCACCAAGAATCTCCGACTGGCTGGAGAAGTAAGTCGCCTGTGACGGCCAGGAGGCTCCGATTCGCCGCAAGAGCGCTGGCCGCATCACCCAGCATAGCGAAGCGAGGCCTTCCTCGATAATTGAGGCTCCAATATAGCCGCCATCAAACATGGCGATCTGAACGACGTCTTCAAGTGCGCGCGACGCCTCCGGACGGAGACGTAATAGGAGTTTGAACCCAACCATCTCCCCTCGCCGACGCTGGAATGGACGAAGGTTGTGCTTACCCGTGGCAAGCGCTCCCGCTGTGGCCCGCAAAACGTGCCTTCCGGCCTTCACCAACAGGCCGGAGCTGGTAGGCTCGATGCTGCTCACTGTCACGCCGCGTTTCACCTCGGCACCGGCCGCCTCCGCGGCTTGCAGCAGGCTGTGGTCAAGGCAAAAGCGCGATAGTCCGGCGCCGCGAAAAGGTAAGGGCACCTCTGCTTTTCGGTTTCCTGCCACCAATCGGAACGTGCCCGCGCTGGTGGCGCCCAGCGGTTTGAGATCGAGGCCGAGATAGTCGAGGAGTGTCTGGACTTCGGCGCTGAGAAACTCTCCACAAACTTTGTGCTTGGGAACAGCCGAGCTCTCCAGCACGAGGACGTCGGCACCGTTTCGGACGAGCTCAAGCGCAAAAGCGGTGCCAGCCAGTCCACCCCCTACCGTAATGAAAGGACAAGTCATCGACGAGTACACATGCGCAAGGCTCCAAGACTGAGCAGCGATCTACGCAGATAGCGATCGCCTTGTTTGCTGATGCTGCCGAGCTGGTGTTGTCACATTAAGTCAGACTGAGCGGAATTTGCCGACAATCGCCAATGTTGACGCAAGGGATTTCAGCGACTTAGCCTGTTGGCTGATCGTCCAAATTGGGCCAATTTCACTTAATGTGACAACGCCAGCCAGTGTATTACT
>JAENXG010000322.1 GCA_016649675.1 Methyloceanibacter sp. | reverse complement strand
TTTACGGGCGGAGGCGGGCGGCGGGAAGGGTTAGATGTCGCGCTTTTCCGGCGCGGTCTTGTGCCATCCCCAAAGTTCCGTTATAGCCTCGGCCCAACAAATGTCACGGATTTGCAAGGCAGACGCCATGAAGAAAGACACCCATCCCGATTATCACCGCATCACCGTGGTGATGACCGACGGCACCGAGTTCGAGACCTATTCGACCTATGGGGCCGAGGGCGACAAGCTCAAGCTCGACATCGATTCAAAGACCCATCCGGCCTGGACCGGTGGGGGCCAGCATCTTACCGATCGCGGCGGAAGGCTTTCCCGCTTCAAGCGGAAATACGAAGGCTTCCTCAAATAGAGCCTATTCGGCCTCCGGGCCGAACGCCGCCCGCAAGCGCGAGAGCTGCATTTTCAAGGGGTGGTCGGCCTCCGCTTCCGGAGGAAGCTGCTTGAATCCCAGCATATGATCGAGGCGGATCACTCGCTCCTGCAGCTTGACGCTCTGCTCAATCAGCTCGCGTAGCCGCTGCGGCAACACGCCCAGCTCGCGGCTCGGCTGATCGCCGCTCGTCACCGGGAGCTTGATCTTGCGCTGCTCCTCGACCGCCTGTTCCGGGGTGAGCTCCCCTTCGCTGACCGCACGCCTGATCAGCAGCCATGAGGCAAGCTGCATCAGCCGCGTGGTGAGCCGCATGCTCTCGGTGGCATAAGCGAGCGAATGCGGCGGGCGCAGCTTGCGCGCCTCTTTGCGGCCGTCGCCGTCGAGATAGGTGGCCGCCGCCTCGACCAGCGCCATGCCTTCACGAAAGACTGTCTTAAACTGATCGGAGCGCGCGAACTTCGCGCCGAATGAGACCGTCACATTGTCACGGTCTCCGCTCCTCGATCTCCCCGCCATCGGCCACTCCCGTCTACGCCCGACCCGGCGGCATAGTATGCCATGCGGAAGTTCCGTCGTCGCCTTCCGACCACAAAGGTTAAATCCCCTGAATCAGGCAAAAAAAGAGCCGCCATGCGGCGGCTCAGGAAGTTAACAGGGAGGCGTCAAAACAGAGTGGACAGGCCACTCAGATCCAGAGGACTGGATAACGCAAAGCTAGCGCGAAACTCCTAATGACGGGTTAACGCTAAGCCTCGGTTTACCTAAAGGAACCGTTCGCGGCGTTGTTTCTCAACGCTTGAAAGCGGCTTCGGCCGCGCTTTTCGAGGACTGTTTGGTCGCGAGCGTCGCCTCGACGCGGGCGATCTCGTCCTTCAGCGCATCGATGAGCGCTTTCAGCTCCCCGACCGAAAGCTTGCTCAAGTCCTGGCCGACCTCGTAGCGCTTCGCCTTTTTCGGTTCGAGATCCTCGATGTCCATGCCTGCATTCTATCATCGTGCGCTCTCGTGCTAATCCCTTATGTCGTGACGAGAATGGATGAGGAGGCGTGATGCTGCCAAAGACGATGACGGTCATCGAGGCGCGCGAGCCGGGCGGACCCGAGGTGCTGGTGCCAGCCGAGCGGCCGGTGCCGGTGCCCGGCCCCGGCGAGGTTCTGATCGACGTCAAGGCGGCCGGGATCAACCGTCCCGACGTGCTGCAACGGCAGGGTCTCTACCCTGCGCCTAAAGGCGCGTCAGATATTCTCGGGATGGAGATCGCGGGCAAGGTTGTGGCGCTCGGTCCTAGTCCCGGTGCCGCGCGCTTCAGAGAGGGCGATCTCGTCTGCGCGCTCGTTACCGGCGGCGGCTATGCCGAGTTCTGCGCCGCACCCGAAGCGGTGACCTTGCCTGTTCCGCAAGGACTGTCGCTCATCGAGGCCGCGGCCCTCCCCGAAGCCGTGTTCACCGTCTGGCACAATGTGTTCGAGCGGGGCGCCTTGAAACCCGGCGATTGGCTCCTCGTCCATGGCGGCGCAAGCGGGATCGGCACCACGGCGATCCAGATGGCGGCCGCGCTCGGCGCCAAGGTCATCGTGACGGTGGGGAGCGACGAGAAGGCTCAAGCTTGTGTTCGCCTTGGCGCGTTGCGCGCCGTCAACTATCGAGCCGAGGATTTCGTCGAAGCCGTGCGCGAGTCAACCGGCGGCCACGGCGCCAATGTCATTCTCGACATGGTGGGCGGCGACTATATCGAGCGCGACCTCAAGGCCGCCGCGCTCGAAGGTCATATCGTGCAGATCGCCTTCCTCAAGGGCTCGAAAGTCGACATCGACTTGATGCGGCTGATGCTGCGGCGCCTCACGCTGACCGGCTCGACGCTCCGCGTCCAAAGCCTCGAAGCGAAAGCGCGCATGGCGAAGGCGATCGAGGAGCGCATCTGGCCGCTCGTTGTGGAAGGCAAGTTCAAGCCGGTGATCGATTCGACCTTCATGCTTGCCGACGCGGCGAAAGCCCACCGGCGCATCGACAACCCTGCCCATATCGGCAAAATCGTGCTGGAAGTTGACTAATCGGCCCAATCCAGCGTTGCCTAAGGAAGCGTCACACCCTATATAGGGTCCATTCCCCTTCATCCGATTTGGTTTGGCTCTTTCGCCGGAGGGGGCGAGAGGCCGCCCTATCCTCATAAGGTTTAGACCCCCCATGGACCGTGCCCCCTTGATGCCCAAAGCGACAGCCGTATGGCTCGTCGACAACACCTCGCTCACCTTCGAGCAGATCGCTCAGTTCTGCGGGCTGCATGTGCTTGAGGTGAAGGGCATCGCCGACGGCGACGTGGCCCATGGCATCAAGGGCATGGACCCGATCTCGAGCGGCCAGCTCTCCCGCGAGGAGATTGCGACCGCCGAGGAGGACACGTCGCATCGCTTGAAGCTCTCCGAGCCCAAGGTGGAGGTGCCCGAGGTGAAGACCAAGCGGGGCCCGCGTTATACGCCCGTGTCGCGCCGGCAGGACCGGCCAAACGCGATCCTCTGGCTGTTGAAAAGTCATCCTGAGCTCAAGGACTCGCAGATCATGCGCTTGGTCGGCACCACCAAGCCGACCATCATCGCCATCCGCGAGCGCTCGCACTGGAACTCGCCGAACCTCCAGGCGCAGGACCCCGTGACGCTCGGGCTGTGCACGCAGATCGACCTCGATGGCGAGGTGAAGAAGGCCGCTGTAAGGCTCGAGCGCGAGCGGAAAGAGGCCGGCATCGCCGAGCCTCCCAAGGCGGGGACGCTCCTTCCCGCGGAGGAGACGATCCCGGCTGCCCCGCCACCTGAGCCCGA
>JAENXG010000516.1 GCA_016649675.1 Methyloceanibacter sp. | reverse complement strand
GGCGGTCACACGCTATGCAGGCTCGATCGGTATTCCGGGCCTCTATGTGACCAAAGATCCTGGATCGCATGACAAGCAGGCGGCGAAAGGCGCGTTATCGCTCAATTTCGGTCTAGGCTGGTCGAAATCGCATTCCTTCTATACCGGCCAGACGCCGGTCCTGCGCTATAATCGCCAGCTCATGCAGGCGATCTTGCACGAGCGCATCCCAATCGCGGACGTCGTCAATGCACAGGTGATCACGCTCGAGGAGGCACCCAAAGGATATGCCGATTTCGACAAGGGGGCTCCCGTGAAATTCGTCCTCGACCCGCACGGCATCGTAGCGAAAGCGGCCTGACGTCTCTCGTCTATGCCGAATCCCTAACCCGTACCCGGAGGTAGCCATGCAGCCAATCTTGAGGGAGAAAAGGCTAAACCCGTATGGCGAAAACATTCAAAGTCGGCGATCACGTGACCTGGAACTCAGAGGCGGGACATGTCAGCGGCAGGATCATAAAGATTCACAAAAAAGACGTGGAATATAAGGGGTATACGCATCATGCGACCGCTGATGATCCACAGTACGAGATCAAGAGCGACAAAACTGAGCACATCGCGATGCACAAAGGATCGGCGCTGAAAAAGAAGGACTGAGTCGAGACACCATCCAGGGCGTCTCCTGCAGCCCAACTGGAACCCCGGACGCACAACGCTCGCACAGTGCTCCGGCGGCGAACTTTTCACCCCGGACCTTGCCTGATGAAGGACGTCGCCAGTCACGCTCATGGAAGCCGCGGAACAATCTTCACGATTGGCCATTCAACGCGAACACTCTCCGAGTTAATGGATTTGCTCCGAGAGGCTCAAATCGAATTGTTGGTCGATGTACGATCAGTCCCGCGCTCGCGGACGAATCCGCAGTTCAACATAGATGCTTTGCCGGAGCCGCTCGCCGCAGCGGGGATTGGCTACCTTCATCTATCCGCGCTTGGCGGCTTGCGCCATCGCCGCAAGACCGCGATGCCTTCACCCAATGCGCTCTGGCAGAACGCATCCTTCCGAAATTATGCCGATTACGCCGGGACTGCGGCGTTCCGGGTGGGAGTAGAGGAACTGGAGGCACTGGCTCGCGACAAGCGTTGCGCCATCATGTGCGCCGAAGCCGTGTGGTGGCGCTGCCACCGCCGAATCATAGCGGATTACCTGCTGGCTCATGGGATTCCCGTGGCGCACATCATGGGGTCCGGCAAGATCGTTCCAGCGAAGGTCACGCCCGGCGCTCGAGTGCTACCTGGCGGCGCGTTAGTGTATCCGGCTGCAAAAGACACCGACTGCCACTGATATGAGCGACAAGCTTGCCCCTTAGTTCCACAGGACCTAGGGCTGCCGGCTCGACTCGAATAAGCCAATCGAGTCTATCGACGTGCCTTGGCAGCGATGCCGCGTGAACCAAGCTCTTCGAGCCGGCGTGCGAGTTGGTTTAGCTCCCACTCTCCGGCGAGCGCGGCTGCCTTATGCCACGTTGGCTTTTGGCTCCGAAGGCTGGGCAGCGGTGGTGTGTACCGAGAACCTCATCCGCATTGATTAGCTGAAGGAATCACCTAACGTCAGTGTACAATGTTTGCACTGCTCTGCTTCGTCCTGGCCGTCTTGGCCTCGCCATTCAAGTCGAAGAGCCGGCTTGAAGCAGAGAATGCGGTTCTCCGGCAGCAACTGTTCGTGCTCCGCCGCAGGATTAAGGGGCGTGCCCGGCTCACAAACTGGGATCGTTGGTTCTTCGTCCAGCTGTACCGGTGGTTTCCCTCGATTTTGAATGTTCTGTCGATTGTCCAACCTG
>JAENXG010000470.1 GCA_016649675.1 Methyloceanibacter sp. | reverse complement strand
GTCTTTGCGGCCGACGTGCTGCAACCGCTGACCATGGCCCATCCCGAGGACGAGG
Source organism: Methyloceanibacter sp. (assembly GCA_016649675.1). Lineage (GTDB taxonomy): Bacteria > Pseudomonadota > Alphaproteobacteria > Rhizobiales > Methyloligellaceae > Methyloceanibacter. The sequence goes on along the minus strand of JAENXG010000470.1, from coordinate 2,036 downwards.
AGGTCGCCCTGACCCGTCGCGATTTCGAGGCAAAGCGTGCGGCCGCCTATGCCCGTGCGGCGAGCTCCGTTTGCTCCAAGCGCTTCCGCGACGCCGTGCTCGATCTTGTCGAGTGGGTCGAGGTCGGCCCCTGGGCGGTCGAGGCCGATGCCGAGCGCGAGGCGCTGCGGACGCGCGTGATCTCCGAGTATGCCAAGCACGAGCTTGCCCGGCTGCGCAAGCGGATCAAGCGCAGAGGTGCTGATCTCCGCCATCAGAGCGTGCGCCAGAGGCACAAGCTTCGCATTCGCGCCAAGCGGCTCCGCTACGCGACCGAATTCTTCGCCAGCACTTTCCCTGGCGAGAAGAGCGCGCGGCGCCGCGCCGAGGCGCTCTCGGCTTTGAAGGACTTGCAGGGCGCCCTTGGCGGCCTCAACGATCTCGCCACGCGCCACACGCTGATTGCCGACGACGCCGGGGGCGAAGGAGCGGCCCAATCCGAGAAGGCCGCGCCGGCCTCCCGCCTTGGACCCACCGGCAGCAACGCCGAGACGCTGCTGCTCGAGGCCGAGCGGGCCTTTGCACGATTTGCTGAAGCCAAGGCCTTCTGGAAGGCTTAGGGCGCTCGAAAGCGCTACTCGACAATATGGTGCTTGCCGACCGGCTTGACGGTGCTCGCCTGCAGCCCTTCGACCCCTTCGTCCTCGGCCACGACGAGGCTCACCTCGTTTCCGACCTCGAGCGCGTCAAAGTTGGCTCCAACCACGCTGTTTCGGTTGAAGTAGACCTCGTCGCCGTCGGCCGTTGCGATAAAGCCATAGTCGCCGAACAGGCTCGCGATCTTGCCGTGCGGCGGAGTCGTATGACTCTTGACGCTGCCGCGCATCTTCCGGGCTTGATCTTCGAGGCGGCGCGTTGCGGCATCGAAGGCGTCGCGGATGGCCACATAGACGTCCTCATGGGCGTGGTCGATGGGCTTGGCATGATCGACCACGATGTCCTTGCCCGGTACGCTGATTTCGATGCGCACATTGTAGAGCTTGCCCTTGTGGTGATGGTGGTGCGGTGCCTCGACCACCACGGTGCAACCCATGATGCGGTCGTTGAAGCGTTCGAGCTTCGCCGCCTTTTGGCGGATGCGCTCCTCGACGGCAGGAGAGGGGTCCATATTACGAAAGCTGATTTGCAGCGGTATCGGCATCGTTCGTCCTTCTCGCTAAAGCATGATCCGGAAAAGTGGGAACCGGTTTTCCGAAAAGATCATGCTCAACAACAAGCTGGAGTGCTATCGCAACAGAACTTCAGGCGATAGCGCTCTAGCGCCTAACGGTGATGGGCCGAGACGGCCTTCGTCACCTCGCCGGTGAGATCCTGGGACAGGGCATGGGAGATGTCGCCGAGGCTCACCATGCCGACGAGCTTCTGCGCCTCATCGAGCACGGGAAGCCTCCTGACCTGGTTGTCCTCCATGATGCGAAGAGCGTCTTCCGCATCCTCGGTATCCCGGCAATGGACGACATTCTTGCTCATCACGTCTTTAGCCGTGAGTTTCGAGATGTCCTTGCCGTTGGCAAGCCCCCTGATGGTGACATCACGGTCGGTGACGATGCCGATCGCTTTGCCGCCCTCGCAAACCGGAAGGGCGCCCACGTCATAATCGCGCATTTTCTTGGCGACCTGCTCGAGCGTTGCATTCGGCGCGACATATTCTGCGCCCTTATGCATCATGTCTTTGACTTTCATGACTGACCTCCTATTGCCGGAGGGAAGCAGCGCGGCCCCGCTTTGGCCCCGCAGTCTCCCATACCCCTCGTCCCTTCAAGGAACGGCACTGATATAGCATGCGCCTAGAGGGGAAAAAGTTCATTGAGATGGGTCAATATCCAAACATCGCCGCTCTTGACCCCGGTCAAAGCCCAAGCCTCTAGTGTAGGCCTTATTGAGGATGGGGGTTGGCCTATTTTCCAATGAAGGAGCTCGCTGATGCGACCTCTGCTTTTGAGCCTCGCCATCGCCTTGACGGCCGCCTCCGGCGCCGTGGCGGCCGAGGATATGGG
>JAENXG010000155.1 GCA_016649675.1 Methyloceanibacter sp. | reverse complement strand
GAGCTTCGCCTTCGCCAATGGCAAAGCGCGCGACCTCTACGCGCTGTATCAGAAGCGCCTCAAGGAGCTGAACGCCGCCGATTTCGGCGATCTGCTTCTCGAGAATTTGCGGCTGTTCCAGGAGCACCCCGACGTGCTCGCCAAATACCAGCAGCGCTTCCGCTACATGCTGGTCGACGAGTACCAGGACTCTAACGTGGCGCAATATCTCTGGCTGCGCCTGCTCGCGCAGGGCACCGGCAATATCTGCTGCGTCGGCGACGACGACCAGTCAATCTATGGCTGGCGCGGCGCCGAGGTGGACAACATTCTGCGCTTCGAGACCGACTTTCCCGGCGCCAAGATCATCAGGCTCGAGCGCAACTATCGCTCCACCGGCCATATTCTCGGCGCGGCCTCGGGCCTCATCGCCCACAACAAGGGGCGGCTCGGCAAGACGCTGCGCACCGACGGGGAATTGGGCGAGAAGGTCGAGGTCGAGGGGTGCTGGGACGACGAGGAGGAAGCACGGCTCATCGGCGAGGATATCGAGCAAGCACAGCGGCAAGGCCATCGCCTAAGCGAAATCGCCATCTTGGTGCGGGCGTCCTTCCAGATGCGCGCCTTCGAGGACCGCTTCATCACCCTTGGGCTTCCCTACCGGGTGATCGGCGGCCCGCGCTTCTACGAGCGCCAGGAGATCAGGGACGCGACCGCCTATTTCGAGGTGACGCTGAACCCGGCCAACGACCTCAAATTCGAGCGCATTATCAATACGCCGCGGCGGGGCCTGGGCGAGGCCAGCCTGAAATCGCTGCATCAGCTGGCGCGCGCCCGCTCCGTGCCCTTGATGCAGGCGGCGCGGCTGATCGCCGAGACCGAGGAGCTCAAGCCCAAACCGCGCAAGAGCCTGCTCGACCTCATGGCGTCATTCGACCGCTGGCGCTCGCTGATCGAGACCACGCGTCATACCGAGCTTGCCGAACTGATCCTCGACGAGTCGGGCTATACCGGCATGTGGCAGGCCGAACGCTCGCCGCAGGCGCAATCCAAGCTCGAGAACCTGAAAGAGCTGATCCGTTTCATGGACGAGTTCGACACGCTGGCGGGCTTCCTCGAGCATGTCTCGCTCGTGATGGATGCCAGCTCCGAAGAGGGCGCCGATCGCGTGAGCCTGATGACGCTGCACAGCGCCAAGGGACTCGAATTCGACACCGTGTTTCTGCCCGGCTGGGACGAAGGGCTGCTGCCGCATCAGAGAAGCCTCGATGAGTCCGGCCGGTCGGGGCTGGAGGAAGAGCGCCGGCTTGCCCATGTCGGGCTGACACGGGCCCGCAAGCACGCCAAGATCACCTTCGCCCAGAATCGCCGCAACCACGGACAGTGGCAGCAGGCGCTCCCCTCGCGCTTCATCGACGAACTGCCGGTCGACCATGTGGAGGTCGTCGAGGAGAAGGGCTTCCGCGGCGGCTATGGGCCGAGCCGCTTCGACACGGCGGAGAATTTGTTCGCCGATGGGTTCTACGAGACGCCCGGCTGGCAGCGGGCGCAGAGGAATAGGCCACGCGGTGCCGCGCCGTCGGCGCCGCGCCGCGAGCCTATCACCATCGACGGCACGCTGGTGGCCGCGAGCACCGCCGAGGGTGCGGGCCTCGCGATCGGGACGCGCGTGTTCCACCAAAAGTTCGGCTATGGCTACGTGGCGCAGGTGGACGGCAACAAGCTCACCGTCGATTTCGACAAGGCCGGGAGCAAGAAGGTCGTCGACAGCTTTGTCGAGCGGGTGTGAGGAAAAAAACGGGTCTTTCCCCATGAGAACAAAACGTGGGCGGGAGCATCTGCCGCCCAGCGTCTCGAGCGGCAAGATCTACGTCAAGGTGTTCAAACGCATCCCCCAGGTCGATCTCGAGATGCTGTTCCCCAACACGCGTATCTCGTTTCGGCCCCTCGACAAGCTGAGGCTCTTCGTCACCGCCGGCGGGGGCACCGCGGCCGGCGTGGTGGGGACCGCGACCAAGCTTCTTGCCGCCACCAATCCCTTCACCCTCGCCGTAGCGGTCGCCGGACTTTCGGCCGTGATCTTCCGCCAGGTGATGGGCTTCTTCAACACCCGCAACCGCTACATGATGGTGCTGGCGCAGAACCTCTATTTCTGCAGCCTCGCCAACAATCTCGGCGCGCTCACGCTGATTGCCGAGAACGCCGAGGAGGAGGAGGACGTCAAGGAGGACATGCTGCTCTATGCCTTCCTCGCGCAATCGCCGTCGCATCGCGAGGCGCTGCCGGAGGCCAAGGATGCAATCGGCCGCTTCCTCAAGGAACACTGCCAGGCGACTGTCGGCTACGACGCCGAAGACGCCTTGCGCCGCTTGCTCGCCGACGGCCTGGTCACAAGCGATGAAGACGGAACCCTGACGGCGATCGCGCCGGCGGCAGCCCGCGATCATCTCGATACGCTGTGGGACCGGCTGCTCGACGTCGACAGTCTCGATAACGCCTCTTCCCCTGCCAAAGCATGAGCGCGCGCAAGGAGGCCGAGGCGCCCCCCGCACCGGCGACGATCTACCAAGCAACCATCGACGCCGACGCAACGAGCGCCGAGCGCGTCGCGCTGGCTCTCGAAGAGGCGCACGACCCGTCTCCGGTCGCCGTGGGCTTGTTCGATCTCGGCGAAGGGCGCGTCGAGGTGTTCGCCCACTATCAAGAGGTCCCGCACCGCGATGCACTGCTTCGGCTGATCGAGGAGGCCGCAGGTACCCAAGGCCTTGGGCCGTTGCGCATCGAGGAAGTTGCCGACGCCGATTGGGTGACGCTCTCGCAAGGAAAACGCGGGGCTGTGCGAGCCGGGCGCTTTCTCGTCCATGGCAGCCACGACCGGGGCCGCGTGTCGCCGCATCGCCGCGCCATCGAGATCGACGCCGGCCAAGCTTTCGGCACGGCGCATCACGCCAGCACGCGCGGATGCCTCATCGCGCTGGATGATGCGCTGAAGCGCGTCCGCCCGCGATGCATCCTCGACATCGGCACCGGCACTGGCATTCTCGCCATCGCCGCGGCCAAGGTGCTGCGGCGACCCGTGCTCGCAAGCGACAACGATCCTCTCGCCGTGACCATCGCCGCCGACAATGCGCGGAAGAATGGCGTCAGGCCCTTGGTCCGCACGCTCAAGGCTTCAGGCTTCAACCATCCGCTTGTCAGACGCGTGAAGCCCGACCTCGTGCTGGCCAATCTGCTCGAGCGGGCGTTGTACGATCTCGCGCCCACCATGTCCCGGCACACCGCTCAGCACGGCACCGCCATTCTTTCCGGCATCACGCAAGCCCAGGCGCGCGGCATCGAGGCGCGTTACAGCGCCTTTGGCTTCAGCCTCAAAAAGCGAATCATTCTCGATGGATGGACGACCTTGGTGATAACCCGTCGCAGGGAGCGGGTTTTGCGCGATTGATCGTGGGCGACCTTTGAGCTTACAAAAGCCGACCATGTATCAAATTTTCGATGACGTGAGTTCCCCGGGCGCAAGCGGCGAGCGGGTCAAGGCGTTGCAGCGGGAGTTGAGGTCGCGGAAGCTCAAGGGCTTCCTTGTCCCCCATAGCGACGAGCACCAGGACGAGTTCCTGTCCCCATCGGCCGAGCGGCTTGCCTGGCTCACAGGCTTCACCGGATCGGCCGGCGTGGCGATCGTGTTGGACAAGGCGGCGGCGCTCTTCGTCGACGGCCGTTACATCCTGCAGGCTCGCGCGCAAGCCGACGCCACCCTGTTCGAGGTGCTGCAGACGCCGGAGGCCAAGGCCTCGAGCTGGCTCACGGGAAAGCTCAACAAGGGCTCAGCGGTCGGCTACGACCCCGCGCTGCATACCATCAAGGAGGTTGAGCGCCTGACCGAGACCTTGGGCAAGGCCGGCATCAAGCTCGAGCCGGTCGCCGCCAATCCGATCGACGCGATATGGCAGGAGCGGCCGAAGCCCTCCTCAGCCCCGATCGTGCCCCATGGCCTCGAATTCGCCGGGCGCAGCGCGCAAGACAAGATCCGCGACGTACAGACACTGCTGCGGCAGGAGAAGGCCGACGCCGTGCTCCTCACCATGCTCGATTCCATCGCCTGGCTGTTCAACATCCGCGGCGGCGACATCAGGCACATGCCCGTGGCGCTGGCCTTCGCCATCGTGCCGGCGAATGGGAGACCCACCCTGTTCATCGAGGCCGCCAAGGTTGGCGGCAATGTGCGCGGCGATCTTGGCGAATTTCTCGATATCGCTGCGCCCGACGCGCTCATGGGCAAGCTCAAGGCGCTCGGGCAGGCCAAAGCGCGGGTGCGGCTCGACCCGGAAACGGCGCCGATCCGCTTTGCCCAAGCACTCGAGGCTGAAGGCGCCAAATTCGTTCCCGGCGCCGACCCGTGCGTGCTGTCCAAGGCCATCAAGAACGCCGCGGAGATCAAAGGCGCGCGCGCAGCGCATTTGCGCGATGGCGTGGCCATGGCGCGGTTCCTTGCCTGGATCGACGAGGTGGGAGACTCGGGTCGGATCGATGAGATCGCCGCGGCGATCCGGCTGGAAGATTGCCGCCGCGAGTCGGGTCAGCTCAAGGATATCAGCTTCGATACCATCTCGGCGGCAGGCCCGAACGGCGCCATCGTCCACTACCGGCCGACGACCAAGGGCAAACGCACGCTGAAAGCGGGCTCGCTCTATCTCATCGACTCGGGCGGCCAATATCCCGACGGCACCACCGACGTGACCCGCACCGTCGCCATCGGCGCGCCCACGCCCGAGATGCGCCGTCACTACGGGCTCGTGCTGAAAGCCCATATCGCCATCGCCACGGCACGGTTCCCCAAAGGCACGCGCGGCCAGGACCTCGACCCGTTCGCCCGGAGGCCCCTTTGGGAAGCAGGGCTGGACTTCGACCACGGCACCGGCCATGGCGTAGGCAGCTATCTCTCGGTGCATGAAGGGCCGCAGCGCCTGTCGCGGCTCGGCACCGTCGAGCTCGAGCCCGGCATGATCCTGTCGAACGAGCCCGGCTTCTACCGCGAGGATCATTACGGCATCAGGCTCGAGAACCTCCTGCTGGTGACGCCGCCCGATAAGATCGCCGGCGGCACGCGGGAGATGATGGGATTCGAGACGCTGACGCTCGTACCCTTCGACCGCCGTCTCATCGACGCCAAGCAGCTCGTGCCGTTCGAGATTGCCTGGCTCAACGCCTATCACGCGCGGGTGCGGCGGGAGGTCGAGCCGGTGCTGCTCAGCGACGACAGGGCCTGGCTCCGCCACGCCACCGCGCATATCGGCTAGCGGCGCGAGCATCAAGCCAAGTCCAGGAGATCTCGATGCTGCAGCTGCGGCCAAACTGCAAGTCTTGCGACAAGGACCTTCCGCCGGATGCGACCGACGCTCGCATCTGCTCCTATGAATGCACCTTCTGCGCCGCTTGCGTGGATAGGGTCCTATTCAACGTATGTCCGAATTGCGGTGGAGGGTTCGTCCCGCGCCCCATCCGGCCGGTGACGGAGCGGCGCGAGGGTCTCAGCCTAGCCAAGCGACCCGCCTCGACCGAACGGGTGCACCTTTCCTTTGACCCGGAGGAGGTGGCCCGCTTCGCCAAGACGGTCCGCGACATTCCGCCAGAAAGCCGCTAGGCGAGGTCCATGTCGATCGAGATCCTCGTCTCAGGCGTGGCGGCAACGCTCACCACGGCCGCCTTCGTGCCCCAGGCGCTGCACATCATCCGCCACAAGGAGACGAGGGGAATCTCGCTGTTCATGTATGTGTCCTTCGCCACCGGTGTGGCGTTCTGGCTCCTGTTCGGCTGCCTGATCGGGAACCTGCCGATCGTCATCTCCAACGCCATCACGCTTGGGCTCGCGCTCGCCATCATCGCGATGAAGCTGAAATATGG
>JAENXG010000210.1 GCA_016649675.1 Methyloceanibacter sp. | reverse complement strand
GGCTATTTCATCGGCTATCCGCGCCCCATCGAGAGCTACGCGGATCTGACCTCCGGCACCTCCGCTGCGCACGCCATGGCGGGCTGATCGCTGCGCTAGTGGCGCAGCCGCACCCCGAGCCTAACCTCGTTCTCGATGAAATCATTGGCTTCGTCGGTGCTGAAGAAATCCGTGTGCTCGTAGCGGGCGTAAACCGAAGCATACGGATTGAAATAATATTCAGCCGTGAGCCCTTCCTTCACCCTCTGGTCGACGAGCGGGTCGTCCACGTAGTTGGCCTTCTCGTAGGAGACGTAGGTGCCGAGCACCAGATAGCGCCAGAACGCGTGCTGTGCCGACAGCTCGTAAAAGCGGTCGATGGCGCCGAGCGAATCGGTGAGCGAGGTTTCATCGATCTCCGAACGCGCAATAAACTCGATCTTCGTGAGCGGGTTGGGCTGCCAGATAAGGTCGGCATTGAGCAGCGGTCCCTCGACTGGCGACAGATGCTCGTCCACCGATTGCTGCGCTCCCCAACCGGCGCCGATCTCTCCCGTCAGTCTGCCGGGCAGGTCCAGGGTTACGCCCGTGAGCACAACGAAGCCCGACGAGCCGCGGCGGAAACCCGCCGAGTTGATCGACTGCCTATAGTCGCGGTCATTGATGGAGGTATCGAGGAAGACCGCCGTCTCCGGCTTGAGCTGATAGCTGCTCCGGAGCTTCAGCTCGTCCTCGCGATAGTCTCTGATGTTCTGGAAGGGCACTGCTATGGGGAGCGTCGGATCGGAGAAATCGAGCGTGGTGCCGAGAGTGTTCGCGTAATTGTAGTCGGCGACGGTGCCGGTCAGCTTCAGCGTCAGCCGGTTGAACGTATGGTCGGCGGCCGCCGACACATGCTGTTCGATGAGATCGGTCTGTTGACCGGCGATGTCGGTGAGGCTGATCGAGTTCCGGCCCTCTTGCGTCTGCGACTTCTCCGCCTCGAGCGCGAGATGGGTGCGGCGTGTCACGTCGAGACGTCCCCTGAGAAGGGCTTGGTAGATACGGTCGTCCATGACGGGGAAGTTCTTGTACCAGCTTCGGTCGGCACTGAACTCCGCCATGAAGAAGTGGCGCGCCCAATTCGATTCGAGGCGGACATCGGGCACGAACTCGAAAGCCGCATCCGAACGGGCGTCGGTTTTCGTATCGAGAACGTTGTCGGTGAGGATCGTGCCGATCTCGGCCTCGCTGAACAGCAAGAAGCTCCCAAGCTTCATGCCGATGGGGACATAGGGATCAAGGTCGTGACGCGGCGGAGGAAGAGCTCTATGGCGCGAGAGGTCTCGCGTCCCCGGCAGCTGAAGACTGGACTCGCCCAACTCTGTCGAAATGCCGAGTTCAGGCACGGCTGGGGGCGGCGGCTCCTCCTCCCCCACCTTGTTGATGGACGGCGTTGCAGGCGTCCCGGAATCCTCATCGCCGATGCCGCCAAGGGAGGTGGGACCCTGTTCAGTGTCCGTGTCGGCCCGGGGCTTCGGGCCAATTTGCGTCTGTCCCTCGCCAGCGCCTGTTGCGGTGGGCGCGGCGCCTGAAGAAGCGCCTAAAGCGGTGCCGGAAGCGGACCCACCTTGCGGGCTGATGCTGCCCCGCAAAGGCTGGCCGGTCGCATATTGGGCGCTAGCCGGCGCAGGCACGCCGGCAATGAGGGCCGCAACGAGAGCGCCCGCTGCGCTGAATGTGGGGCTACGCGGCAAGGACGCGATCCTCGATCGACGCCGTGACGCACGGGGGAAGATCCCCCGCGTCCATCGGACCGTTGATCAGGAAAGCCTATGGGAAATAGAGTTAACGAGCCGTTTAGGCCTGCCCCGAAACGGAGCAAGTCTTGGGCCTGACGAGGCCACAATCCGTGCTAAAGTCCGGCACGGCGGAAAACCAAGGGGGAGCACGATCATGCCGATCGGCCTGAAGCGGGATCGCCTGCTCCGCGACGACCGCGATGAAGCGATTGCGTCGGCGACCCGAACCCTGCAACTCGAAGCCGAGGGCTTGAGCGCTCTCAAGGCCGCCCTTGCCGGCGACCTCGTCGATGGCTTCGGCGAAGCCCTGGAAAAGCTCCGCGCCTGCCGTGGGCGGGTCATCGTCACCGGCATGGGCAAGAGCGGCCATGTCGGGCTGAAAGTGGCCGCCACCCTTTCCTCGACCGGCACGCCCGCTTATTTCGTGCATCCGAGCGAGGCGAGCCACGGCGATCTCGGCATGATCACGCGCGATGACGTGGTCCTCGCCTTCTCCTGGTCCGGCGAAACGGTCGAGCTTGGCAATATCGTGTCCTATTCGCGCCGCTTCGCCGTGCCGCTGATCGTGGTCACGTCCAATCCCCAATCCACCCTCGCCGAGGCGGCCGAGGTAGTGCTGGCGCTGCCGCAGGCCAAGGAAGCCTGCCCCCATGGTCTCGCGCCGACCACCTCCACGGTGATGCAGCTCGCGCTCGGCGACTGCCTCGCCATCGCGCTCCTCGAGAGCAAAGGCTTCACCGCGCGCGACTTCAAGGCGCTGCACCCGGGCGGCCAGCTCGGCGCGCGGCTGAAATTCGTGAGCGACCTGATGCACAAAGGCAACCGGCTGCCGCTCGTCGACGCCGAGGTCGGCATGGCCGAAGCCATCGTGATCATGACCGAGAAGGCCTTGGGCTGCCTCGGCGTTGTCGACGCCGACGGCGTCCTCAAGGGCATCATCACCGACGGCGACTTGCGCCGTCACATGGGGGACGGGCTGCTTGCACGGCGCACCGGGGATATCATGACCCCCGGGCCCAAGACCGTGTCGCCGGACCTACTGGCGAGCGCCGCGCTCGAGATCATCAACTCCTCCGCCATCACCACCCTGTTCGTGGTCGAGGACGGCCGCCCCGTCGGCATCATCCACGTCCACGATCTGCTCCGCGCCGGCGTCGCCTGATCTTACGCGACCGCGCGTTCCTCCTCCCGCCGCTTGACGCGCGAGAAGGAGCGTCCTGCATTGGGCATCGCGCCGCTCGTCCCATCGACCTCTGACAACGCCCGCGTAAGCGCGGCATAGTGATGGTGCGAGGCCACTTTGAGCGCGTAGATGAAAAGGATATGCGGTTCACGCCAGCGAGCACGGACCACCCGCAACAGCTGCTGCCTATACCTGGATATGAGTGTCTCGCCCGCTTGGAGGCGCAGCACGCGCGAGGCGATGACGGCAAATTTTACATAGTTGAAAAAGGAGCGCTTCGCCCATGCCCAACGATGGCTCGCCCAATAGGGGAGGTGATGCAGGGTGAACTTGAAATTCTCGTCGATGAACTGTGCGTCGAGCCGCTGGAAGTAGGCGTCGGCCGTGTAGCACGTCTGCATGACTTCGACGAAGCCGTCGCGAAGCTCCTCCGGCGACATGCCAAGAGGAACGACATTGGTGCCGTAGCGATCGCTCGCATCGTCATCGTTCAATCGTCCGGCCTGTTTGAGTCGCGCATAGAGCGGCGTGGTCGGTATCGCGTGCAGCATGCCGATGAGCGCAGCTGAAATGCGCGCCTCGGCCAAGAATTTCGGCATCACATCGAAGATCGATGGATCGTCATGGTCGAAGCCGACGATCATGCCGCACCAGACGTCGATGCCATGCTGCTGGACGCGATGCACCCGCTCGAGCAGCGTGCCCGCATTGGGCCGAATATTCTGGTGCTTCTTGGTCTCGCGCAGGGAGTCTTCGTTCGGCGTCTCGATGCCGATGAAGACGTTCTGGAAATTCGCAAGACCCATGAGCTCCATAAGCTCGTCGTCCTCGGCAAGGTCGAGCGAGGCCTCGGTGAACAGGGTGAGCGGATAAGCGCGCTCCTGCTGCCAGCGGATGATCTCGCGCAGCACCAGTTTTATCGCCTTTTTGTTGCCTATCAGATTGTCGTCGACCACGAAGACGATGCCGAGCCCCGCGCTACGAAACGCTTCAAGCTCGGCTAAGACCTGCTCGCTCGTTTTGAGGCGAGGCCGCCGGCCGAAGGTCACGATGATGTCGCAGAACTCGCAAGTGAACGGACAGCCGCGGGAGATCTGCAAGCTCCCGAACATATAGCGATCGGTCTTGAGCAGATCGACGCGCGGCAGAGGCAACCGAGCCATCTCGGTCTTGTCCTCCTGCTCGTAGCGGGTCTTGTGGCAGCCCTGCTCCCACTCCCGCAAAAACTGTGGCCAAGTCTCATCCGCTTCGCCGACGAAGATGACGTCGGCAACGCCTTCCAAGACTTCCGGCTCCACCGTTGCCATCGGCCCGCCCACAGCCACCATGACGCCGCGCGACTTGACCTCCTCGAGAATCTCGAACAGACGCCGCCCTTGAATGCTCATGCCGGTGAGGCAGACCAGGTCGGCGCGGGCGAGACGGTCGAAGTCGATGTCCTCGACATTTTCGTCGATCAGCGTCACCTCATGATGTTCGGGAACGAGCGCGGCCAGCAATGCGAGGCACGCCACGGGCAGGTTAGCGCGCTTCCCCAATAGCTGCATGCAATGCTCCAACCCCCAGAAGGACATGTCGAAGCGAGGATTGATGATGACGATATCGGCCATT
>JAENXG010000211.1 GCA_016649675.1 Methyloceanibacter sp. | reverse complement strand
CTCGCGGCGAGCGCGCTCCCCTTCGCCCGCGCCCGCGCCGAGCAGCCCACATCTCTGGCCCCCCCGCCGAATGCGATCCCTCCCGCCGAGGCGCTCGATCGGCTGATGCAAGGCAATGGGCGCTACGCCGCCAACGCGCCCCAGGAAAAGGACTACTCGGCCAGCCGGGCGGCGAGGGTCAACGCCCAATACCCGATTGCCGCGATCCTGAGCTGCTCCGACAGCCGCGTGGCGCCTGAGCTCGCCTTCGACCAGGGCCCTGGCGACATCTTCGTCGTGCGGCTCGCCGGCAACTTCCTCGACGATGATGGGTTCGCAAGCCTCGAATATGCGGTGCAGTTCTTAGGCGCGCCTCTCGTCATGGTCCTCGGGCACACCAATTGCGGAGCGGTCTCGGCGGCCATCAAGGTGGTGAAGGAAGGTATCGAGCTGCCCGGTCATTTGCCTGAGCTCATCAAATCCATCGAGCCGGCCGTGATTGCGGCCCACGCGCGCCATCCGAGCGACCTCCTCGCCGCCGCCATCGAGGAGAATGTGCGCATCAATGTGAAGCGGCTGATCGACGACGCGCCGATCCTTTCCGACGCCCTTGCCGCCAAGAAGATCGCGGTCGCTGGCGGCGTCTACGATCTTGCCACCGGCAAGGTTGGCTTGATCTGAGCTGAAGGGGGGCGCATGGAAAGCTCATGGAGGACGCTCTAGAGCGCTGGCGGTCCGAGAAGACCGCCTCCTATCTCTCAAGTGCTGTCGCGACGGCCGAGCCTGATCCCGCCAAGGCGGCGCTGTTCAGACAGATGGCCAATGCCGCCGAGACGCAAGCCGCAATCCTGGCGAAGGACCTTCCCGAGATCCCGCCATTCGAGCCGTCGCTCAGGTCGAGGCTCACGGCCTTCCTCATCAGGACCTTCGGCCCTCGCGCCATGCGTCCTATCCTCGCGGCTTCGAAGGTCCGCGGCGTCTCCGTTTATAGCGGGAAGGTGCCTGCGGGCCATCCCTGGCCCACCTCCGTGGAAGCGGTGGGGGCGCGCCACCGCGGCCTTGGCGGCGGCACGCTTCGCGCCAGCGTGTTCGGGGTGAATGACGGCCTCGTCTCCAACACCTGTCTCGTGATGGGTGTCGCAGGTGCTGCCGTGGAGCCTGGCATCATTTTGATCACCGGCGTGGCGGGGCTGCTCGCCGGCGCCTTCTCCATGGCCGCGGGAGAGTTCATCTCCATGCTCTCGCAGCGAGAGATGTTTGAGTATCAGATCGGCCAGGAGAAGGACGAGCTTGCGCGCTATCCGGACGAGGAGGCTGAGGAACTCGCCCTGATCTATGCCGCCCGCGGCGTGCCACTGGACGAGGCCCGCGTCATCACCAAGAAGCTGATCGCGAATCCCGAGCAGGCGCTCGATACGCTGGCCCGGGAGGAGCTTGGCCTCAACCCCGACGACCTCGGTTCGCCCCTCGGCGCGGCTCTCTCCTCTTTCATCGCCTTCTGCATCGGCGCGAGTCTACCCCTCATTCCGTTTCTGTTCGGCTTGAGTCACGGCGTGCTCATCGCCGCCACCCTCTCCGGTGCCGCGTTGTTCGCGGTGGGCGCAACCTTAAGCCTCTTCTCCGGCAAAGGAGCGCTGCTGGGGGGCTTGCGCATGCTCTTGATTGGCGCGGCGGCAGCGGGGGCGACTTACGGGATCGGGTCGCTGTTCAACGTCGCGGGGCTCTAATCGGCACGTCTTCCAAGCATGAGCCCTTTTTCGTGCCAGGCTTCCGCCGCATGATGGGTGCGCTAATACCGGCGTGAACAATGGAACCAAATATCGCGGGAGTTGCGCTAGGTTCTTCGCTCCGAGATTGGCTGGAGCGCACCATGGCGAAGGTTCAATTTCTGCATCGATTGAGGCTGGTGCCAAGCCCGGCTCCTGTCCCTGCCCCGACCTCCACTTTGCAGCCATCGCTCCGGTGCAGGAAGCTGACCAACGCCCCTTGACCTTTCCGCGCGGCCCCGCCCCTGGCACGCGGCTGACGCCGGAGTATGTCCGCGAGATTGGCCGCTTCGCCTATTTCTGGGCCTGGCCGATGGTGAACGTTTTCAATCGCTATACGTCCTTCAAGCGGCTTTGGCGGCCGCTTCTCATCGGTGGCATCGCGCCGGTCGCGCCCATCAACCACCTCGCCATGCTGCATGACTATATCGGCTGGAAGCAGCGCTATATTACCTGCCCCGGTCACGATCTCGTCTATGGCTTCGGCATTCTCGATCTCGGCCGCGAGCCGGTCGTCGTCCAGGTGCCCGATTTCGGCAAGCGCTTCTGGGTCTATCAGGCGACCGACCTCAGGACCGACGGCTTTGCCGATCTCGGCGCGATGTACCGGACGAAGCCCGGTTTCTACCTGCTCGTCGGCCCCGACTGGAACGGTAAGGTGCCGGACGGCATCGCCGGGAGCTTCCGCGCCTCGACCAATATCGCCACCATCGTCCCGCGCGTGTTCCAGGAGGACGACCCCGCGGACAACGCAGGCCTGCAGCCCTTGCTGCAACAGATCACGGCCTATCCGCTCTCCGAGTTCGACGGCACGATCAAAACCAAGGACTGGGCGCACATCCCGAGCTTCCTGTGGATCAAGCTCAACGACGATGAGTGGAAATGGGTTGATCCCGCGACCTTCTTCGACGTGCTTCCCGAAGTCCTCGACGCGTGCCGCCCACTTCCGGGCGAAGAGGGGCTTTACGCGCTGGTCCGCTCGGTTCTCGACGCGGCCGGCGCCGAACGTACCTTGCGCAAGGCGCTGAAAGAGGCGGCGGGAGAGGCCGATGAAGCGCTGGTGAAGCCGCTGCTCCAGTTCCGCAATTTCGGCATTCCGCTGCCCGACCACTGGACCACGGTGATCAACAGCGCGGAGTTCGGCACCGACTATTACACGCGCACCGCGGTGGCGAAGTCGAACACCTTTATCAACCGGCCGCGCGAGACCCGCTATTTCTATCAGGACCTCGACAAGAAGGGCGCGCGGCTGAGCGGCGCCGAGCGCTACACCGTCACCTTCGCCGCGGCGCCGCCGGTCGAAGGCTTCTGGTCGATCACCCTCTACAATCAGCATCACTTCTTCGCGCCGAACGAGCTCAACCGGTTCTCCGTCGGCACCAAGAGCAACGGCTTGCGCTTTGCGGCCGACGGCTCGCTCGCCATCTATGTGCAGACGGCGCGCCCGAGCGAGGACAAGGTGGCGAACTGGCTGCCGGCGCCACCCGAGGAATTCTCCCTCTATATCCGCACCTACTGGCCGCTTCCCCCGATCGGCGAGGGGAGCTGGACGCCGCCCGCCGTGGTGCCGGCCTAGCCTCATCTAGGGGCGCTAACCCAGCATCAAGTTTGCCGCAAATCGTGCCGACCCGGGCCATGCACGCTTAAGCACGCCGCGCGAACGCGCCTCATACTTAATGCCGCCTTCACGGTTTTCGCCGAGACTCCGCGCCAAGTCTCTCGTGGCAAGTCTTTGGAGGAGATCGTCCATGATCCGCAAAGTCGCGACCGCGGCGCTCATCGCCGCCTTCACCC
Organism: Methyloceanibacter sp.; assembly: GCA_016649675.1. Classification (GTDB taxonomy): domain Bacteria; phylum Pseudomonadota; class Alphaproteobacteria; order Rhizobiales; family Methyloligellaceae; genus Methyloceanibacter. The sequence goes on along the minus strand of JAENXG010000211.1, from coordinate 1,010 downwards.
TCGGCACCACGCCTGGCTTCGCCTGCACCGGCATCAGCCTCAAGGCAGGTGACGGCGCCGCCATCCGCGGCCGCACGCTCGAATTCGGCTTTCCCATGCAGTCGAAGGTGCTGGTGGTCCCCGCGGGCAAAGAGATGAGCGGCACGCTGCCCGATGGCAGCAAAGGTCTCATTTATACGACGCGCTACGCCATGGTCGGCGCCAATGCGCTCGGCCTTCCCGTCATCCTCGATGGCATCAACGACCAGGGCCTCTCGGTCGGCCTCTTCTATTTCCCGGGCTACGCCAAATACGCCGATGTAACCAAGGAGAACGCCTCGCACGCGCTCGCGCCGCAGGAGTTCGGCATCTGGGCGCTCGCCAATTTCGCCACCGTCGACGAGGTGAGAAAGGCCGTTGCGGACATCGTGCTCGTGCCGACGCCCGCGCCTGGCCTCGGCAGCCCGCAAGGAGCAGTGGCCGGCGCGCATTTCTTCATTCAGGACAGAAGCGGCAAGTCGATCGTGGTCGAGCCCATCGACGGCACGCTGAAGGTGCATGACGCCCCGCTCGGCGTGATGACCAACGCGCCGACCTACGACTGGCACATGACCAATCTCGTCGCCTACATCAATCTCTCGGTGAAGGACGTCGATTCCGCAAAAGTGGGGCCCGTGACCCTTTCGGCCTTCGGCTCAGGCGCAGGCCTACTTGGCCTTCCCGGCGACTTCACGCCGCCCTCGCGCTTCGTTCGCGCGGTGGCGTTCAGCCAATCCGCGGCGCCGAACGCGAGCGCCCAAGACGCCGTGCTTTCCGCCTTCCACATCTTGAACCAGTTCGACATCCCCGAGGGCTCGGTGGTCAACTCGGCAATCGGCAAACCCGTCGACGAGATCACCGAATGGACGAGCGTCGCCGACCTCAAGAATCTGCGCTGGTATTTCCGCACCCACACCGATCAGTCGATCCGCATGGTGGACCTTAAAGAGGCCATCGACGCCGCCAAGGGCGAGACCAGCGTGATCGAGATG
>JAENXG010000241.1 GCA_016649675.1 Methyloceanibacter sp. | reverse complement strand
CGAACGGCTGAACGTGCCGCTGGCGCCACTCGCCGATGCTGACCGCTCGCGGGTGGCCAACCCAGATGCCTGGGGAAGCTACTACACGCTTGCGCCGAGCGTATACGCCGTCCACCGCGACGTTGTCGCTGCTCGCATCGGCAGACAGGCGAGGGCAGCGGCATATGGTTGAATTGCTGCAAGTCCTGCGGGGTTGGCATAGCTCTCGCGATGCCGCGACCGCGATGTCTGACGACAACACCCTCCTCACGCGCGGAGACCTCGCAGCCCGTGTCGCCGGCTTAGCGGAGGATTTCCGCGAGCTGCCTCAGGTGATCGGTCTCCTCGGCGCCGACGGGACGGACTGGGCAATCGCCCAGCTCGCCGCCTGGGCTGCTAGCAAGACCGTGGTGCCGTTGCCCACCTTCTTCAGTCTTCCCCAGCTTGAGCATGTCATCCGCGATGCAGGCGTGGACCATGTGGTTGCGACAAGCGACGCCTCAGCCCTTGGGAGCTCCCTTGGCATCGGCATGACGCCCCTCTCGGAGCGACGGGCCGACGCCTTTCCCGCGCCAACGCCTGGCGCAGGGGTCATCGTCTACACCTCCGGCAGCACGGGGCGGCCAAAAGGCGTCCGCCTCAGTCTTGAGCAGATCGACTGGCAGGCGCGCGCCCTCGCGGCGGCAATTGAAGCACGGCCCGACGATTTCCATTTGTCGGTTTTGCCACTCTCTCTGTTGCTTGAGACCATCGCCGGCATCTGCGTGCCGCTGCTGACCGGCGCGAGGACGCATTTTGCTTCTGCCATCGGGCATAGCGTCGGCACCGGTCGCCCGGCCGATCTGCTCGGAGAGTTCGAGCGTCGGCGGCCGACCACGACGGTGCTCGTCCCGCAATTACTCTCGACCTGGATTGCCCAGCTGGAGGCCGGGGGCAAACGGCCGCCCACAAGCTTGCGCTTCGTGGCCGTCGGGGGCGCGCCGGTCTCCGACGCGCTGGCCGCGCGGGCTTGGGACCTCGGCATCCCTGTGCACGAAGGCTATGGTCTCACCGAATGCTGCTCTGTCGTCGCCGTCAACCGGCCCGGACGCCGCAAGGCGGGAACGGTGGGTGCGGCGTTGCCCGGGATCGACGTGCGTATCGAGGATGGCGAGGTGGTGGTGAGCGGGCCCACCGTCATGAAGGGATACCTTCATGCTGCGCGAGTCGAGGAGCCATGGCGGACCGGTGATCTCGGCCGTCTCGATCAAGACGGTTTTCTTTTGGTCACCGGCAGGAAGGACACCCTGCTCGTCACCTCATCCGGCAGAAACATTTCCCCCGAATGGGTCGAAGCCATGGTGTTGAGCGATCCACGGATCGGCGCTTGCGTGGTGCTCGGTCATGGGATGAGCCACTTGAGCGTGCTGCTCATTCCCTCGTCCCTGGGGGAGCGCTGGCTGCTGGAGTCGCCGCGCGCTCATATCCTCCTGTGGCTTGCGCAAGTCTGCATCGATGCGCCGGCCTATGCCGTGCCTAAGGAGTTCGTCGTCTGTCCGGCGAGGCAGGCGAAGCAATTGGGCCTCCTCACCTCAAACGGGCGCGTCGTGCGCCACGCTGCCAACAGCGCTTATCCCGCACTCAAGCTCGCCCGGCCCCCTGTCGCGGCCTGAGCCAGTTCAAGCAGCCAAACAAGCAAAGGAGACATGTCGTGGTGTTCTACGATCGTCTGGTTTCTGAAACGGAAAACGAGCGCAACGGCTTCACGTCGATCCCGTTGATCCGCGAAGCGATGCACTCCGGCGCCTCACGCGAGCTCTATATCGACTTCCTGACGCAGGCCTATCATCACGTGAAGCACACCTTTCCGCTGCTTGCTTTCGCCGCAGCGCGCACCACCGACGAGACCTATCAGGACGCTCTCGTCGAATATATGGAGGAGGAGCGCGGACACGAGAAATGGATCCTCAACGACATTGAGGCCATGGGCGGCAGCGCGAGCGCGGTCCGCGACGGAGCGCCGGGTATCGCCTGCCAGGTGATGGTGGGCTATACTTACTACGCGATCGAATGGATCAGCCCCTATGCCATGCTTGGCAGTGTGCACGTGCTCGAGGGAATGTCGACCTTGCTGGCTGACAAGGCCGCCGACGCCATCCAGCGCTCGCTCCCTCTCAAAGGGAAGGACGGCTTCTCTTACCTTCGGTCGCACGGTGCGCTCGACATCGAGCATGTGGCGTTCTTCAAGAAACTCGCAAACGGCATCACCGATGCGCGGACCCAGCAAACCGTGATCGACGCGTCGAAGATCTTCTATCGGCTCTACGGCGACATCTATCACGAGCTCGCGACGCGCCACCCCGTCAAGAGCCATGCAGCTTGACGGCAAGCGCGTCCTGATCACCGGCGCGGGCTCTGGCATAGGGCGCGCGCTCGCCATTGAGGCGTCGCGCCTCGGCATGACAGTTGCGCTGTGCGGCCGTCGTGCCGAGGCCCTGCATGCGACCCTGTCGGAGATGGCTCCGGGTGGACGCCATCTTCGCCTGCAGGGCGACATCACCAATCAAGCGGTCCGACGCGGACTGCGCGACTATCTCTGGCGGCACTGGGGCGGCCTTGACGTGCTCGTCAACAACGCTGGCGTTGTCGTCGTCGGTCCGCTCGCTTACACGACGGATGCCGATCTTGAGCGCGTGATGGCGACCAATGTCGTCGCTCCGGCCGCCTTGAGCCGAGAGCTGCTGCCTTTGCTGCGCCGGGCGGCGCCTTCGCGTATCGTCAATGTGGGCTCCATGTTTGGAGACATCGCCTACCCGCTGTTCGCAGCCTACTCCGCGTCGAAATTCGCTCTACGCGGGCTTTCGATCGCCTTGCGCCGCGAGTTCAAACCGCTCGGCATTGGGGTGACCTACGCCGCGCCACGCGCTACCAAGACCGACGCTGCCGCCGCATTCGATCCCCTCGTTGAACCCATGCAGATGCGGATCGACGATCCGGCCAGGGTCGCCGCCCATATTTGGCGCGCCGTGGCGCAGGACGCGGACACCGCCTATGCGAGAGGGGCCGAGCGGCTCTTCGTTCTCGCCCAAAGGTTGGTCCCGAAGCTCGTCGATCGCGCGATTTCCGCGCAAATGTTGGATCAGCGGATTAAGGACTATCTCAAGAAATCTCACGAAGCGGCGAAGGAGCGCAGTGCGCCTCGCAGCGCGGGGTCAGGCCAACCCGCAACCGCCGCAGGAGCCGTCACGGCGCCACAGGGCGCAGCGCGCATTACCGACGCCGACGGGCGGCCGGTCAACAGCTCGGGGCAAAGTCCCCTAAAGAGCGCGGTGCCCTCAGCCCATCGCACGGATCTGCAGCGCGCGATCTGAGCAGACAAGCGGGTCCGTTCCGCGGCAAGACGATCCGCTCAGAATTTGGTGATGAGGCCAATCTTGAAGAGGTCGAGATCGGCGCCGAGGTCTTGCCGACCCGCGGGCAATGAGGAGAAATCGCTCGAATCGAAAACGATGTGCGCGATCTCGGTGCGCAAGATGAAGTTCTTGTTGTAAGCCCATTCCACGCCGCCGCCCGCGGTCCAGCCGTTGAGGGTTTGCCGGTCTGAGACGCCTGCCAGATTGTCCTTCACCTCGAGATCGCCGAAGGCGTAGCCGCCGGTTCCGAATACCATGAAGCGGCCGAAGGTGTAGCCGAGCCGGCCGCGAACGGTGCCGAAGTCGAACAGCCTGCTCTCGAGGCCATCACCCTTCTGCCCGTTGCCGTCGTACCAAGTGTAGAAGCCGTCAGCGGCCGCGCCGAGCACGAAGCGGTTGACCTGATAGTCGTAACCGACCTCGCCGCCCAACCGCCAGCCCGATGGATCGCCGAGCAGGTTAGAGCCCGAGCCATTCAAATGTAGCGTCTCGTAGCCGAAAGCGGGCGCGACGACGAAGCCGCCCCATTTGATCGGCCCGAGGTCGCCGCTGAAATCGGGATAGAGATCGACTGCACCAGCGGGTGCCGCATAGCCTGCTATGGCTAGGCCGGCAAGCATCCCAACAACGCGTTTCATATCTTCCCCCTGAGCACCCAGACCCGAGCGGTAGAGACCACGTCAGCCTTACGCCTCACTTACGCATTTTTTGATGTTTGGAGCCGGCCGCAAGGTTTACCTCGTGCAGTATCGCCTGGGAGG
>JAENXG010000064.1 GCA_016649675.1 Methyloceanibacter sp. | reverse complement strand
TGTGGATTTGCTCTATGCACTTCGCGGTCCGGGCGAGCGCATCGTCATCTGTAAGGGGGACGGCGATCAGGATCGCCCCAATTTGCTCGGCATGAGGGACTGATCATCATGGGGGGTGAAGGGCAGCAGGGTGTGACGATCATCATGTACCACTATGTCCGGGACCTGGCCCGGACACGGTATCCGGCTATCAAGGGCCCTGACCTCACGAGCTTTCGCGGTCAGCTCGACCACCTCGCCCGCCACTACACGGTGATGACCGCGGAGGAAATCCTGTCGGCGCTCAAGACGGGCGAAGCGTTGCCCGCCAATGCACCTTGGCTAACCTTCGACGACGGTTATGACGACCACTACAGCGTCGTTTTTCCCTTGTTGCATGAACGGGGCTGGCAGGGATCATTCTTCCCGCCCGCACGCGCCGTGCAGCATGGCGAGCTCCTCGACGTCAATCAGATCCAATGCGCCGCTTCGCCGATTATTGGGTGGAGTTGGCGCGCGCCTCGCGTTTCGATACGGCGGAGGTCATGTTCATCAAGCGGCTGTTGCAGCACAGTCTGCCGGAGCCAATGCGGGCTTTGCTTGTGCCCGCTCTCTTCAAGCGCTTTGTCTCGGTCGACCCCATAGCCTTCGCGGCAGAGCTTTACGTCACGCCGGAGCAATTGCGGACGATGATCCGTTGCGGGATGTATGTGGGCGGCCATGGCGCCCGGCATTATTGGCCCGATCGGCTCGACCTCGCGAGCCAGACCGCGGAGATCGACGCGTCGCTCGATTTCCTGCGGTCGCTCGGCGCCCCGACCGACGACTGGGTCATGTGCTATCCCTACGGCGCCTATAACGACACGCTGCTCGCGCTCCTGCAGGCTCGGAATTGTGCCGTCGGCCTGACGACCAAGGTGGCAATCGCCCGTCCCGGCATCGACGCGATGCTTGAGCTTCCGCGCATTGATACGAACGATCTGCCGATCTCTGCTTACCCCCAATGACCCAAACGATCCAAAACGTCTCGGACACGGCTTTTATGGTGGCCGGCTTTCGCGGGCTCGAGACCGAGCGGTCTGAGCCGCTCTTCCGCGACCCGCTCGCCTGGAAGCTCGCCGGCGACCATGGCCGGAAAATCTTGGCGACCGTGCCGAAGACCTTCGTCGGCGCGTGGTCGGTGGTGATCCGGACGGTTATCATCGATGAGTTCATCCAAGCCGCGATCGCTGACGGCGTCGATACGATCCTCAATCTCGGAGCAGGCCTTGACACGAGACCCTACCGGATGGACCTCCCGAAGTCGCTGCGTTGGATCGAGGTCGATTTCCCGCCACTGATCGAGCTAAAGGACGCGCGCCTCGCCGACGAGCGCCCAAACTGCCAGCTCGAGCGCATCAAGATCGATCTCACCGACCGATCGTCCAGGAAGCGGCTATTTGCCGAGCTGAGCGCGCGCGCCGGCAAGATCTTGGTCCTCACCGAGGGCGTGGTTCCGTACTTGACCGATGCCGACGTGGCGGAATTGGCCGATGACCTCCGGCAGGTCGAGAAGGTTCGCTTTTGGATCATCGACTATTTCTCGCCCGAGGCGATCCGCTATGGAGAGAAGATGCGCGCTCGCTTCATGCGCAATGCGCCGTTCCGGTTTGCGCCGAAAGATTGGTTCGGCTTTTTCAACGCGCATGGCTGGCGGGCGAAGAAGGTTCGCTACATCTCCGAGGAAGCCGAGCGGCTCGGCCGGCCGATCCCTTTGCCGCTCCGCTTGAAGGTCTGGGTGAAGCTTGCGGGGATTTTCGCCTCAGCCGAGCGAAAGGAGCGGATGAAACGGTTCGCCGCTTATGTGCTCCTGATCCCGAAGTGATTTTTCGCCTCGGCGCAGTGCAGCAGATGCTCTCCGACCACATCGTGAGACCACGGGCCTCACTCAGCTGGACCCTGCGTCGTCCTCTTTCTCTTTGCGAAATGGAAACACGGCGCCCAACAGAGGTTGATCCTTGGGTGCAGGGGCCGAATCGTCCGCCTCGGGCAGGGCCTCGTCATCGTCGGGGCACATTTTTTCGGTGACTTTCCCGAGCTCTCCCTCCAAATCGAAAATCATGCCCGCTATTGCCCCGCCATCGTCGCTGTCCTCGTCGAGTCCGAGCACGGCCATCGCGGCAATTCTGAGCTTGATCCTGATGTCGACAAGCTGATCGGCAATCTCCAGTGTTTCTGCGTTCCGCTTCATGCTCGCCATCCCTCGGCAACGAGTTGCAGGGGAGCATTTAAGTCGCCGACTGGCCCGAACTCATGGCGGCGGCGCGAGCAGAGTGTCGCTGCGACGATTTGATGCTCAGGGGATGCGTGGCAAGTCGAAGGGGCACCGACACCGGCGTTTTCGGGAAAATGAAGCCTTGCAGATCGAGCTTGGTTTGCTCCAACTCTGACCACGCGAGAGGCCCGGCCGAGACCATGACGACCGAAACCGATCTATCTGTCCTCGAGAAGCGCCTCGGCCGGCGCCATGCGCGTCAGCGTATCGGAATCGAACAGGATCACGAGGCGCAAGTCTTCGGCCAGGGCCTGAACTTCTTTCACATCGAGAATCTGGCCCTGTCGCATGTCCTGATCCGCGCCGTCCTCATGGCAACGGGCCTTTATTGGCGGGGCCTCCGTAATGCGGCAAAGGTCGAGATAAGGCACAACCCTATTCCGTTGCCCCGTCTGCCCCCTTCCTTCGACGGCTTCACCATCCTTCAGCTCAGCGACCTCCACGTCGATATAAGCGAAGCCGCAATGGAACGCGTGGTCGGGCTCCTCAGAGACCTTCGCTATGACATTTGCGTCTTGACGGGTGACTACCGGGGCAAGACCTACGGTCCGTATGAAGCAACACTCGCGGGCATGGCCCGGGTGCGTGCTGCCCTTAAGGGGCCAATCTACGGCGTACTCGGCAATCACGACACGATTTGCATGTTGCCGGGATTAGAGGAGATGGACATAAGGATGCTGCTCAACGAGAGCGATGCGATCGTACGTGGCGGCCAACGCATCCATCTCGTAGGTATCGACGACGCCCATTTTTATCGAATGGACAACATTGAAAAGGCGGCCGCCGGAATCCCCAATGACGAGTTTTCGATTCTGATCTCGCATACGCCGGAGATCTATCGGCAGGCCGCCCATGCCGACTTCAACCTCTTGTTGAGCGGCCACACCCATGGGGGCCAAATCTGCCTTCCCGGCGGAATCCCGGTTACCCTTGATTCGGTCTTGCCGCGATTAATGGCTTCGGGCCGTTGGCAACATCATGACATGATCGGCTACACGTCGGTCGGCGCGGGGTCGTCCGTCGTACCTGTGCGCTTCAATTGCCCTCCGGAGATCACCCTGCACCAGCTTCACGTGCCGCGCTAGGAAAGTCGATCAATAGGGCCGGTCGCGCAGGCGCAATTTGAAAAGGATGCGAGAGAGCATCAGCTCACCCACAAAAAAGATCGTCACCACGGCCACAATGTCGAGGAGGGTCACGGGGAGCAGCATCCCAGCGGCTATGAGCGGGAGCAGAGACTCCGGTATCTGATCGAGGCCAATCGCCATGCTGCTTGGAGGCAGCCCCAGTCTTCGCTTCACGAAGCTGGAGAAAAGGTCGCCCGCCATGGCCCCGATCGCGACCAAAGCTCCCACCTTCCATTCAAGGCCCATCAGTGACGCCGAAAGAGGCGCCAACAACGACAGCACAATGCCGCGGATGGTTTTCGTTGGGCCAAACAGGGGCCGGCCATCCACGAAAACGGCGCCGCCGTCGAGCGGGCGAGCAAACGCATCGCCGAGGACCTTCTTGGCGACGACAGCTGTGCCGTTGGCCACGGCCAGTAGAATGAGGAGCTGCAAGATCAAGATAGCCTGCATGGAGTCCTCAACTATCGATGGGTCGGCGAGACACCTGAACCCGAGAGCCAATCTATAGGTCGTGATTTAAGGTGCTTCTATCCGCCGCGCCAGCCTTGGCGAAAATGAACCCTTGCCCTGGAAGCGGGGTTTGCCCCAATTCTGCCCCGCCCGACGGAAGCACCCCAGGCTGTAAGCGATGACCACCGAAACAAGACGGAGCGCTGTCGGAAGAGCGGCGCAAGGGACCGTGGTCGCGGTGCTCGCCGCCATCAGCGTCTGTCACATGCTGAACGACGTGATCCAGTCGCTCATCATGGCGATCTATCCCATGCTCAAGGAGAACCTCACCCTCAATTTCGTCCAGATCGGGCTCATCACCTTCACCTTCCAGGTCACCGCCTCGGTGCTGCAGCCCGTGGTCGGATACTTCACCGACCGCTACCCCACGCCTTATTCGCTCGTGCTCGGCATGGCCTCCTCGCTCATCGGCCTTATCCTGATCGCCTTCGCCTCGAGCTATGCGGCCGTGCTTGCCGCCGCCGCGCTGATCGGCATGGGATCATCGGTGTTTCACCCGGAATCCTCGCGCGTCGCGCGCCTGGCTTCAGGCGGAAAGCACGGTCTTGCCCAATCGGTGTTCCAGGTCGGCGGGAATTTCGGCACGGCGCTCGGGCCGCTGCTCGCGGCCTTCATCGTGCTCCCCTATGGGCAACACACCATCATCTGGTTCTCACTCGTGGCGCTGGTCGCCATGGTGCTGCTGGCGGGTGTCGGCTCCTGGTACGGCAAGACGCTGAAGGTGAACCGCGCAGGCCCGGGCAAGGAGCGCGAGGCGATCGCCGAGATGACGCACGGCAAGGTGGGGAGAACGATCGCCATCCTGATGGCGCTCACCTTCTCCAAGCACTTCTATCTCGTCAGCATCACCAGCTTCTACATCTTCTACCTGATCCACACCTTCGGCCTCTCGGTGCAGAGCGCGCAGCTTTATCTGTTCATCTTTTTGGGCGCGGTCGCGGCCGGCACGGTGATCGGCGGCCCGATCGGCGACCGCATCGGCTCGCGGCGCGTGATCTGGTGGTCGATTTTAGGCGTGTTGCCCTTCACGCTGATCTTGCCTTATGCCGACCTCTTCTGGACGGCCGTGCTCAGCGTCATCATCGGTGTGATCCTGGCGTCTGCCTTCCCGCAGATCGTCGTCTATGCGCAAGGTCTGCTCCCCGGCCGCGTCGGCATGGTGGCAGGGCTCTTCTTCGGGCTGGCCTTCGGCATCGCCGGCATTGGCGCGGCACTTCTGGGTTGGCTCGCCGACGTGACCAGCATCGCCTTCGTCTACCACATATGCGCCTTCCTCCCGGCCATTGGGCTGCTCGCAGCGTTCCTCCCCGAGACGGCGAAGCCAAAAGTTCCTGGGAGCCGAGGAAAGCGGTGACGGAGGGCCGACGGCCCGCACCTTTCCGCAAGATGATGCTCCCGCCTCTTCCGATTTCATTTTCGTTGTTCAAAATGGGTCTTGGTTTGTCTTGGCGAAATGCCTGAACGGGGCAAGTCGAGGCTGCGGAGGTCGGGCGTCCCTGTCACCTATGTTCGGCGTTTCTGCCTAAAACGGCAAAGCCGAGACAGGGGGCAAAGCTTGTGTCTAATATGACGGCTTAGGGCGCCCAGGCCGAGGCTTCGCCGGGGCGCCTTTCGTACTTGCCGAGCGGCGGCCGGCAGGGGTCAAAAGTCTTGCGTTGAACCTGTCAGCCCGCTCGGTCGTCGTTGGAGCAAAAGTCATTGAACGAGGGGGCAAGCAATGCGTGACATCCGAAGCGACCTGCAAGACCGTGCCAGCCTGCTTGAAGAGCAGATCAACGCTCACGAGGCGCAATTCGACAAGCTGGTGGAGCAGCTGAGAGTTGAACACGAAGGCAGACTCGTAGACCTGAAGGCCGAGTTTGCCGCCGTGACCAAGCTCATGGAGCTCGAGCAGCGCCGGCTTGGCAACGTGGCCCCGGCGCCGAAAGCGCAGGCGCCGCAGCCCCAGCCCCAGCCCCAGCCTCAGCCCCAACCGCAGGCCGTGCACCAGCCGGCGCACCAACCCGCGCCGCAATCCTCGCAGCCCCAGCAGTCTCTCGCTGATTTCCTCGTCCGCCGGATGAGCGAGGTCGGCGCCATGTCCCGGGACGATCTTCGCCGTTTGACGCTGCAGGAAGGCTATTTTGCCGACGCCGACAGCGCCGAGCGCGGTGTGACCGCGACGCTGCTCAATGTCGTGAAGGCAGGCCTGATCCGGCAGCTGCCGAACGGCAACTTTGCGCCAGCCACGGTTCTGGACACGATCAGGCTTAGGCGGGCGATGTAGCCGCCTAGCTGTTCAGAACTGCGGGACGACCGCGCAGCAGCTCGACCACGTCGTTGCGGACCTTTTCCTCGGCATAGCGGGCGAGTGCCTTGCGGTCGGGGAATTGGTCGAGCGGCACGGGCGGCCCGATGCGGATATAGGCATCGAGCGGCCCTAGGCCGAGAAGCCTCCAGGCGTGGCTCGCCATGTCCATATCGCCGTACCAGGCCACCACGGGACGCCCGCGCCGGCAAAGCGGCAGACCGTGCAGCTTGGTGTAGGTGAGCGCGAGGGTCTGGGCGCAAACGTTGGCTCCCATGGCCGGGGCACCCACGGGCTTTGCCGCGGCGAACAACGCGGTCTTGAACGGCACCACGCTGTTCCCGTCGCTCGAAGTTCCTTCGGCGAACAGCACGATATGGTCGCCGGCCTCGAGCCGGTTCACGATCTCGTTCGCCTTGTCGCCGACCTCGTTCCGCCGGTTGCGATCGACGAACACCGAGCGCTGCAGCTTGGCGAGCCAGCTCACGAAGGGCCACGACGCCACCTCCTGCTTGGCCACGAAAGAGACCGGCGCCACCGCCGAGAGCACGGTGATGTCGAGCCAGGAGACGTGGTTCGAGATGATGAGCACCCCCTGCTCGCGCGCCACGCGTCCCTCGATATGCAGCCGGATGCCGGCGATCCTGCACACCTGCCGATGATACCAATGCGGGAAGGTGCGGGCGTAGCGCGATCCGGTCTTGAGGAACAGGAGCTGGAGCGGCATCAGCGGAAAGGTGAAGGCGAAGAAGCCGCCGAGCACCAGGAACGCACGCACGCGTCTCATTAGGTAGAGCTCTGGCGGAGAGGACACATGAAGGGCAGGGGCTTCCGCGGGACTCTACTTGCCGTTCTTGAGCGGCATGCCGAACAGCTCGAGCCGATGACCGACCAGGCGAAAGCCGAGCTCCCGCGCCACGCTTTCCTGCAGCCGCTCGATCTGCTCGTTTGAGAACTCGATGACCTCCCCCGTCGTCATGTTGATGAGGTGGTCATGATGGCCGTGACCGGCCGGCTCATAGCGGGCGCGTCCGTCGCCGAACTCGTGGCGCTCGAGGATGCCCACGCCTTCGAACAGGCGCACGGTGCGGTAGACCGTCGACAGCGAGATGCGCGGGTCCCGCGCGCTCGCCCTCCGGTAGACCTCCTCCACGTCGGGGTGGTCCTCGGCTTCCGACAGCACCTGGGCAATAGTCCGCCGCTGGCCCGTCATGCGCATGCCGCGCTCGGAGCAGAGACGCTCTAGCCTGGTTTCCGCTTTGGCAATCTTGGGCATGGATCGCTTATGCCTTGCCGGTCGGTCTGCCGCTAGGGCCTCGCCATCATCGGCGGCACGGCCTCAAAGGGCAAGACTGAAGATCGTGGCGTCGGCGCCATGCTCGTAGTAACCGGGGCGCCGGCCGACCGCTTCGGCCCCCAAGGATCGGTAAAGCCCGAGCGCCGCATCGTTGCTCTCCTCGACCTCGAGGAACAGGCGCTGAGTGCCCGAGCGCCGCAATTTCTGCACGAGGGAGACCAGGAGCGCCCGCGCCAATCCTTGGCGGCGATAGGCGGGCAGCACGCACAGGGTCAGCACTTCGGCCTCGTCAGAAGCGGCCCGCGCAATCAGAAAGCCTTGCGCTGGCGCATCCTCATGAGAAGAAGCGATAAGCACGAGGCAGCTGGGAACACCGAGGAACTGGGCCATGGCCGCCTCGTCCCAGGCGCGCCCGAAGCAACGCGCGTGAATGGCGGCTAGGCTCGGACCGTCGGAAGGGAGCGCCATGCGCACCATCGCCGGCAAGGTCTGCGTCGATCCGGTCATTGGCGCCTCGTCGCCACCATCTGCGCCTGAGGCCTTGCATCGGGTGGGCGCAAATAGAGCGGGCACAAGACAGGGACCGTTTCGCGCGCCTCGAGCGCGATCGCGGCGAGCGCGGCAGCGCTCGGTTGAAGCTCCGGCAGCCTCGCTTCGAGAGGGCGGCGGGCTTCCGCGCCTGCTTCGGCAAGAAGGACCGCGCCGCTGCCCACGGCAAGAAGGACGCTGCCCGGAAGCAAGGCGAGAGCCTCCTCCGGCGCGATCAGGAGAGGGCCTTCGAGCCGCCGCCCTGCATCGTCATAGAGCCCGAGATAGAGCATCCCCCGTCTCGCATCGACCGCGACGGCGAAAGGTCCCAAGGCGCAGGTGGCGAGCGCAGACTTCGCCATCACCGTCAGGCTGTCGGTGCCGTAGAGCTTGGCTCCGGTCGCCAGCGCCAAGCCCCGCGCCGCGGCAATGGTGATCCTGACGCCGGTGAAGCTGCCGGGCCCAACCGTGGCCGCGATCAGGTCGAGGTCGGGGAAGGCCAGATGAGCTTCGTCCATGACGCCGGCCACCATCGGCATGAGCGCCTCGGCATGGCCGCGCGCCATAGCCTCCTGCCGCGCAAAGAGGCCCAGCGCCGCGCCATCGGCGCGTAACACGGCTGCCGAGCAGGCGCCCATGCTCGTGTCGAGCGCAAGGATGTTCATCGGAGCTTCTTAGAGCATGATCCGGAAAAGTGGGAACCGGTTTTCCGAAAAGATCATGCTCAGACAAGACTTTAAAGGATGCGCGCCATCTCGTCGAAGCTGAAGCGCGGCGATCTTGGGAAGAGCACGCTCGCGTCGCCATGGCCGAGACTACACAGGAAATTCGATTTGATGCTGGTGCCGGCGAAGAAATCGCGATCGACGCCCGCGTTGTCGAATCCCGACATCGGCCCGCAATCCAAGCCCAGCGCGCGCGCCGCCATGATCAGATAGGCGCCTTGCAGGGTGCCGTTGCGGAAGGCGGTCTCGGCGATCTTCTTCTCGTTGCCCGCGAACCAGCTCTTGGCATCGGTGTGGGGAAAGAGCTTGGGCAGGTGCTGATGGAAATCGAGGTCGTAGCCGATGATGGTGCAGACCGGCGCCTTCATCGTCTTGTCGCGGTTGCCTTCAGAGAGATGGGGCTTGAGTTTCTCTTTCGCCTCGCGCGACTTCACGAAGAGGAAGCGCGCCGGGCTGCAATTGGCGCTTGTCGGGGCCAGCTTTACGAGATCGACGATCTCGTGCAGGAGCGCGTCGGAGACGTCCTCTTCGAACCAGGCGTTGTGGGTGCGCGCCGCGCCGAAGAGCTGGTCGAGGCTGGGCTCGGGAAGCGCGTCCGTCAAACCGGGCGGACCTCTTGCACCTCAGGGATGAAGTGCCTGAGCAGGTTCTCGATGCCGTGGCGAAGTGTTGCCGTCGAGCTTGGGCAGCCCGAGCATGCGCCGCGCATATGCAGGAACACCACGCCCTCCCGATAGCCCTGGAAGGTGATGTCGCCGCCGTCCTGGGCGACGGCCGGGCGCACGCGGGTCTCGAGCAGCTCCTTGATGGTCTTGACCGTCTCCTCGTCCTCGGGCGCGAAGAACTCGCTTTCCGAGCTCTCCGACCCCGAGGGCTCGCCTTCGGTGACGGCTTCGCCCGAGAGATAGTGCTCCATGATGGCGCCCAGGATGGCGGGCTTCAGATGCTGCCATTCGCCGTCGCTCTTGGTCACGCTGATGAAGTCCGGGCCGAAAAAGACGCCCGTGACGCCGTCGATCTCGAAGAGCCGCGCAGCCAGCGGCGAACCCTTGCTCTCGGCGGGAGCGAGGAACTCCAAGGTGCCCTGATCGAGCACCGGACGGCCCGGAATGAACTTCAGGGTGGCTGGATTGGGCGTCGCTTCGGTCTGAATGAACATGGCGTGCCTCTTCGGGCTCCTAACGCGCGAGCCTGACAAAGGTCGCATGCAGCTTAGAACGGTTCTAGAGCATATTTGGCTTCAAACGGGCCGAAGTCAAGGCTGGGTCGGTCTTCATCCACCGCGCTCCAGCCGTCGTGTGTGAAGAGCCTGACATGATTTGGCCCCGGTGGGTTGGTTTTTACCGGCGGCCTGCCATCATGCCCCACATTTTGGTATGGCTTCAAAGTCTTGCCATTCGCGCGTGAGCGACCAGACAGGGTTTAGCGACATGAAAACCAAATATGGTGCCGCCGGGTGCGCGGCAGTTTTCGCCTCGATCCTCGTTTTGCTGCCAGCTTTAGCCGCCAGCACCATCACCGAGCGCGAGAAGCGTGATTGTCAGACCGACTACAAGCGGTACTGCAACGAATATGGGCTCGGCAGTGAGGCGCTGCGCGCTTGCATGTCCCGCTCGATAAAGAAGATTGCCAACGCATGCGTGGCGGCTCTCGTCGATGCGGGCGAGATGTCCCAAGTCCAAGCCGACAAGTTGCGGCATAAGACCGCCAAGGTTGTTAAGAAGAAGCCGACGCATAAAAAGGTCACGCACAAGAGTTCACACAAAAAGCACTGAAATAGTGTGAGCTTTCTGCCTAACAAACTCCCGATCGCGTGACCTCAGATTTCACTTTTCGCGAGAGGCGCAGCCCCTGTCATTTATTCGTGCAGGTGCCGAACCCGGACAGAATCGCGTCTGACGTGGAGAACGAGATCGAGGCGGCCGCGCTACTGTTATGAATCACCAGCTGCCAGCCAAAGGCGCC
>JAENXG010000186.1 GCA_016649675.1 Methyloceanibacter sp. | reverse complement strand
GGCCACAATCGCCTTTTTCAGCCCGCGGTGCCTGGCGATCTTCATCGCCCAGGCCTTGAGCCAGCGGGTTGGTCCGCTTGGTGCCACAAGCAGAAGTTATCGCGGGGCCGGCGTTAGGCTTCGTCAGAAGCTTTCCAGGTGCAATTCTAGGCGCTCGGCGATGCGTGCAAGGCACTTGAGGGAGGCCTCGAAATCAAAATTTCCGACCAGCCGGCTGAACGTCTCGATCTCTGCCGCAGTCAGGACTCCGCACAAGCTAGCCCCCCGCGGTGCGGTGCTGCGAGGGCCGCTTACGGCCCCTAAGCAGACTACTACAGGCGTGTATGAGCGCCCCACATTGCTACTAAGCGTCTGATTTGGTCGAGCACGTCTGCTTGATCCGAAGAGCAAGCTGATGCGGATCTGATCAGCCTCCCCTGGCGGTCCAAAGAGACACGCCCATAGCTGACAAAAGTGGTCAGCGGGCTTTCATGTCCAATGTTCTGGCTGAAAACTTTGAACTCCTCCGGCGTTCGGTAACGACCCTCGGCCCAAGCCACAAGTGTATGGCGGATGCGTTGCGGCGAGGGCACCGGACGGAGCCAACGCAAGGTCTTGGGCGAGCCGATCGTTGACAGCTTCGAGCGATGCGACGAACGCATGGCGTACTGTGGCTCTCATCGCCTGATCGGAAGGCTTGGTGGGAGTCGTGCGATCAATGGTCGTTAAAGTGACAGAGCCGTCGAAAGGCATACTTGTTGCGAAGAACTCTGGCCTCCAGCACTTTGGTGCTCGGGGACCAATTTCTCGGGCTTGGATATTGGCGCGGCTGGGAAAGAGGTGTTGCTAGCCGTCAACGACGAAATCGGGGCATCCTGACTCTTGCGCCGGCCTGAGAAGTAGACCGTGTCCACCAGGAGCAATGTGCTGACAGCGTAAAACACTCCACCGATCCACCACAAACAAAACAGCAGTCACCTCATGTCGGATGCTCCAATAACTCGACCTCGCCCCGACTTTTTGAAGACAGGAAAAGTCCGCTAAGGGTGAGTTGCTGGCTTTTCCTGCTTAGACGGGACCAAACTGTGCACTTTCCCCCAATCCGTAATAAGCCCTAAGCGCGGACACTTTCACGGGTTCTACCCCGAGTTCTGTGGCAATCCGATGGTCCGTAAAACCGAGACTGACCCAGGATGCAAGTTCGCTAAAACTGATGGGCCACGGGCTGTGGTTCTCACTGCGTGGCTTTGGGTAACGCTTGTTGACTAACGGGAACTCGCATCGAAGACCGAATCCTTCTTCGGAACGATGCTGGGAGATGCGTCCACCAAATCTGGCTGCCAAACCTTGCATGAGGGTGAGGCCCAAGCCATTGGATGCGTGGAAGCTTGACCCCACTCCGTTATCCGCAATCGCCAAACAGGCACGCCAGGGCGCCTCCTTCTTCAGCGAAAGGCGAACGCAGCCGCTACGCCCGTTGGGAAAAGCATGTTTGACCGCGTTGGTCAGTGCCTCGTTGACAATGAGGCCGATCGAGCGAGCGATGTTGCTTGGCACCCACACGCTTTCCATTTCCGTGTCAATTGAGATCCGGCGATCCAAAGCGACGGCAGCGCTGAAGAACTGGCAAACGTTTTTCAGAAAGCCGGCAAGGTCGAGGGGATAGTTCACTCGCTCTGATTCTAGTAATTCATGTAGTTGGGCGACAGACACCACCTGAGAAATGCAGGCGGAACAGGAGGCTCTCTCTATGCCGCATCCGGTGCTGCGTCGCTTCCCTTGCATCAGGCTCAAGATGGCCTGCATCTCGTTTCTCATGCGGTGATGTGCCTCGCGCAAAGCAAGATCGCCACCATCGCTGGTCACTGGAGTCTTCGGAAGGCCCTTTGAGTCACCGAGCTTCACTGAAGCGGTCTTCAATGCGTCACTAACATACTTCGAGGTGTGCATTTGACTGTTCCATGTGGTTCCAGGGATGAACCCCCAATGCCTGTAAGTCCGGGTGCTATCGGCTTCCGTTTCTCCAAAAGAGCCATCAGGTTTCGACATGCCGCTGCGAGGCTTGATGCCCTGCAATTGTCGAGCCCCCGGAGCTGGGGGGCGGCTCCGGAGGCTCGTTGTCCGCGCCAAAGCCTTCGGGGGAAAGCCTGAAACGGCACGGCATGATGGCGGTATCGCTTTGATCCGCATCAATGTCGCTTATCTGCATGCTGGCTGTGATGCGAGCAATAGCCCGAAACGACTGTTCTTGTGCCGCTGACGCGGAACCCAAATGCGACCAACGCGGTGACATGATTTCGACAGAAGACGCGTGCTAGTCGTTATTGAGAAAGTGCGCCACCCTGTTCTGCCCTTGTTATGAAAAGAGTAGTCTTATGAAAAGAGTAGTGGACGCATTTGAGGTCTTAAAAGCTCTTCCCGTGAGCGCGACAATTCTCGATGCCTCGGGAACGATCGTGGCGGTAAACGACACGTGGAAAGAGTTTGGCGGACGGAACGGATTGAGCATTCCCGACAGTGGAATCGGTTCGAACTACCTACAATATTGCACGGCCGGAGAACCTAAGTTCAAAGCCGAACTGGGAGCATTGCTCGCGGGAAAGCTTGATCTTTTGACGCATGTTTATCCGTGCCACTCACCAGGTGAAGAAAGATGGTTTTCCCTCATTGGGGTACCGCTCTCGCTGCATAAGCCAGCGGGCGTCGCCCTGATGCACGTAAACCTCACAGGCATGCTTACGCCTCAGATCGGTGCGAGTCCGATGCGAGTCGAAACGACGAGCAGAGGCCAAGTGTGTCCAACGACCGATGTGGACTCGATCAGCGACGTCATCGAGCGCTCCGTGTCGGAAACGCTCTCGTCACAACTGAAAACGATGTTCACGGGCACTCGTCAGGGCTCGGCGCGCGAGAAGACCTTAGCGCATCGTGACGCCGATCAAATCCTTGTTGGTACTCGGCTGAGCGAGCGCCAGCTACAGGTCCTACGTCTCTTGGGTGAAGGCAAAACGAACAAGGAGATTGCCGAGACACTCTTTCGCTCACCCAACACCATTAAGCTGCACGTGTCGGCAATTTTACAGCAATTGAAGCTGAAGAGCCGCACTCAAGCAGCTCTCCTCGCCTCAAAGCTATACAAAGAGAGCTCGACCGATCTGGCGGGTCGTGACGCTAGGTCCGGGAAGAAGACAAACATTGCGACAGCGGCGCGCGAAATAACTTCGAACGATTGATGATGGAGTACGGATCACAGCCGCCGCATACACGCCTCCAGATGGACCGCCAGCTATGTCCGGTTTGGGTCAGAAGCGGAAGTAGAGGCGCATCTGCGATGCGTCCGTTCTTCCCCAGCAGCAGACATCACTCGGCTCAGTCGGCATGTCCGCTCAGTGCCAGATGGCGCGTTTCAACGTTGCGAGACCGCGCGGAACTTGTACATCAACGGGATCGGCTCGACAGGTCACGTGAGAATTTGAGTGAGTGAGATTGCCGGATGACAGGAAGACGAAGGCAGGCCGTTATCGTCTACGATCGCATGCAGAGAGGCTACCAGTATGAACGGATCGCTTCCCTGGGCCGCAATTTTCATCCGGAGTTTCGCCCTGAACTAACGCCCAAGGAAATGCTGGAGCTTGGGGTGTTTTGCGGAAAATACATGACGGATACGCGGAAGGAATTCCCCGCCCAGTGGTTCACACGGGCCAAGTTGTCACCGAACTCCCGCGACTGTTCCCTCAATTATTTTGGCGTGGATGCCAGTCAGCCGCTGTCAGTGTGGCGGGAGAAGGGTTGGATTCATCCCGACGATCCGCGCGGATGGTTCCAATGGTATTGCCGCTATTATATGGGCCGGCGAATGCCAGAAGAGGATGCGCGGCAGATCAGGCGCTGGAACGCTATGCGCCGCCACGTGGCCCAGATCAAACGCCACTGCGAACACGGTGATCAGACCTGCCGCAGGCGGCAGAGGCAGGCCCTCCTGCACTGGGCTTATGACAGCCGAAAGATCTGAAGGACTGCCGGGTGCTAAGCCATCCGCAACAGGAACTTCAACGTCGACTTTGGGTCAGTTGCCGACATTTAGCGACCGGCCGACCACGGCCTCAGCCACCCACGGTGGTGATCTGCTGAAAAGACCTCCGACGATAAGGTGCCAGGATGGACATCCCCTCTATACTTGTACTCGTTGGCTTCGTCGGCGCCTGCTCGCTCGCGGCAAGGATGGGCGCGGCGTTCCGTCCCGGCGATTGGTATGAGCGGCTAGCCAAGCCGTCTTGGCGGCCGCCGAACTGGTTGTTCCCCCCGGCCTGGGCCGTTCTCTACCTGACGATTGCCGTTTCCGGTTGGCTGGTATGGCGGAAGGTTGGCTTTGCCGGCGCCGTGCTGCCGCTCGCGATCTATCTCGTGCAATTGGTGCTGAATGCCGCCTGGTCGCCGATCTTCTTCGGCCTGCGCCGTCCGGACCTGGCGTTCATTGAGATAATTATGCTGTGGTTGTCGATCGTCGCGACCATAGCGGCTTTCCATCCCATCAATGCAGCTGCCGCTTGGCTGCTGCTGCCCTATCTCGCTTGGGTCACCTTTGCTGCGGCGCTCAACTTCGCCGTTTGGCGCCTTAATCGCGGGCCAGTTTCGCGAAGCTAGCCGGCGTGCGGGTCTTAGGCTCTGGAAGGTGCCCTCGCACGACAAGCCCGAAACAGGCGCGAGGGCTGAATGCCGATGACGGATCGTGCGAACGTTCCCGGGTCGTGGTCATTATGAAGGGTGGCAAACTCTACAAGAGTACGCACGCTATCGAACCAACGGACTGGCGCTTAAGTCGGCTCCAATTTCCCGCGGCATGTCTGCTTTGGGTCGATGCTGTCGATAAAGGCGTTGAGAGTGGCGCCGAACGGTGATTCCGTCGTCTGATCTCTATCGGCGGGGGAGGGATCGGTGATGATGGGTCGCCAGAGACGGGATCAAGCCAAGCTGTTCTACGAGCTCGGGATCGACCGAGGGGCGTCCGATGTCGCGCGAAGACGAGAT
>JAENXG010000273.1 GCA_016649675.1 Methyloceanibacter sp. | reverse complement strand
TGGTCAGATCGTGGCGCGGCCGATGATGTATCTCGCGCTCTCCTATGATCACCGCCTGGTCGACGGCAAAGACGCTGTCACCTTCCTCGTGCACATCAAGGAGTCCATCGAGGATCCGAAGCGGCTGGTCCTCGATCTGTGAGCGTCACCTGCTACAGATCGATAACCGTCCTTCACAGAACCGATGACTCGCTGCCGCCACGGCGGCTATGTTTGCGCCATCCGTGCAGACGCACGTTCTTGATGTGAACCCGGGAGCTGCTGAATGATGACCCTGTGGCGCGTCAGTGTCCGAATTTTCGCACTCTTGGCCACGCTCACGCTGGCTCAGGCGCAGGCTCCCGAGCCGCGCGAGGCCCTCGTCATCGGCAATGCCGACTATTCCTTCGGCCCTCTCAGGAACCCGCTGAACGATGCCGAGGCCATGGCCAAGGCGCTCGATCAAGCCGGCTTCGACGTCACGGTCGAGACCGACGCCAACCACGCCAGTATGGAGAAGGCCATCCAGGCCTTCGGCGCCAAGCTGAAGGCCAAAGGCGGCGTCGGCCTCTTTTATTTCTCCGGCCATGGCGCGCAGATCAGCGGCGAGAATTATCTCCTGCCTGCCCGCGACCAGATTGCCGACTTTGACGACATCAAGACCCGCTCTTTGACGGCAACCGAGATCGTCGACGCCATGGCCACGGCCCACAACGATCTCAATATCGTCATTCTCGATGCCTGCCGAAACAACCCGATCGACCCGAACGGGGCGCACGGACTTTCCCGCATCGACTCGAATGCGAGCCTGTTCGTCTCCTACGCCACGTCGCCGGGTGCGGTCGCCCTCGATGGCAGCGGCCACAACAGCCCCTACACCAAATATCTCGCGCAATCGATCAGCGTGCCCAATCTCACCATTGAAGACACCTTCAAGCGGACATTGAAGGGTGTGTATGTGGACACCCACGGCGAGCAGACGCCGTGGATCTCATCGACCTTCTTCGGCGATTTCGTTTTCCACCCGACCGGCGCGGCGCCAGAAACCTCGCCGCCAGACGCCAATCCCAAGCCGCAAGGTGACGAGATCGCGACGTTGCGCCCGCCAACGCCGTCGGCAGCGCCGGCCGCCATAGAGCTTGGGGGGGTCTATCGCGTGGCCGGGACCAACCCCAGTGGCAGCGAGTACCATGGCATGGTGGCGCTCCGGCAGCAGGATGACCAGTTCAATCTCACCTGGTGGATCGGCAAGGACGTCTTCCACGGGACGGGACACTTCGCCGGCAAGATGCTGGTGGTCAATTGGGGCGACAAGGACCCGGTGATCTACACCTTCGGCGATGACGGTGCGCTCGACGGCGAATGGGCGGACGGCTCGGCGAAGGAAACGCTGGAGCCGGTCGCCACGGTGGCGGCCGCCGAGGTCGCTCCGCCGCAAGGGCGTTACAAGGTCGAGGGCACCAGTGGCGATGGCAGTAGCTATACGGGCACTGTCACAATTACCGAGCAAGGAAACGCCTATCAGTTGAGCTGGAAGGTCGGCGACTCCAACTATCGCGGCAAAGGCACCTTGGACGGCAATCTCTTGACCGTGGAATGGGGCAGCGCGACGCCGGTGATCTATGCTCTTGCCGAAGATGGCAGCCTGACCGGACTATGGGACGCGGGCCATGGCGAAGAGACTCTGACGCCGGACGAGTAAAGGGGCAGATATGTAAATGGCCTACGACCTCATCATCATCGGCACCGGCCCCGGCGGCTATGTCGCCGCCATCCGCGCGAGCCAGCTCGGGATGAAGGTCGCCGTGGTGGAGAAGCGCGCCACCCATGGCGGCACCTGCCTCAATGTCGGCTGCATTCCGTCGAAGGCCCTGCTGCATGCGAGCGAGCGTTTTGCGGAAGCCGCCGGCGGCTTCGCCGCCATGGGCATCAAGGTGAAGCCTGAGCTCGACCTCGCCGCCATGCTCGCCTTCAAGGATGCTGGCGTGAAGGGCAATGTCGACGGCGTCGAATTCCTGCTCAAGAAGAACAAGATCGGTGCCGTGCACGGGACCGGCCGCATCGTGGCACAAGGCAAGGTCGAGGTGACCGGCTCCGACGGCAAGAAAGAGACGCTTGAGGCGAAGGCCATCGTCATCGCCACGGGGTCCGAGGTGGCGGCGCTGCCCGGCATCGCTATCGACGAGAAGACGGTCGTCTCATCGACGGGAGCGTTATCCTTGGGGAGCGTACCGAAGCGGCTCGTGGTGATCGGAGGGGGCTATATCGGGCTCGAGCTCGGCTCGGTCTGGTCGCGGCTCGGCTCAGACGTGACCGTGGTCGAGATGCTCGATCGCCTGGCGCCCGGGCTCGACGGCGAGGTGGCGAAGCAGCTGCAACGCGTGCTGACCAAGCAGGGCCTCGCCTTCAAGCTCGGCACCAAAGTCGTGAGCGTCGATACCAAGGGCAAGAGCGTGACGCTGACGCTCGAGCCGGCGAGCGGCGGCAAGTCCGAGACGCTCGAATGCGACGTCGTACTCGTCGCGGTTGGGCGCGTGCCCAACACCGAAGGCCTTGGGCTGGCCGAGCTTGGGGTCAAGACCGACAATCGCCGGCGGATCGTGGTCAACGAGAAATTCGCAACCAACATCCCTGGCGTCTATGCCATCGGCGACGTCATCAAGGGGCCAATGCTGGCGCACAAGGCCGAGGACGAAGGCATCGCCGTCGCCGAGATCCTGGCCGGCCAGGGCGGCCACGTGAATTACGACGTGATCCCGAGCGTGATCTATACCGCGCCTGAGGTGGCGTCGGTGGGCCGCACCGAGGAGGAGCTGAAGGCGGCCGGCATCGACTACAAGGTCGGCAAGTTCCCCTTCACCGCCAATGGCCGCGCCAAGGTGAACCGCACCACTGAAGGCTTCGTCAAGATCCTCGCCGAGGAGGCAACCGACCGCGTGCTCGGCGTACACATCATCGGCGCCGATGCCGGCACCATGATCGCCGAGGCCGCGGTGCTGATGGAGTTCGGCGGCTCGGCCGAGGATCTGGCGCGCACCTGCCACGCCCACCCGACGCTGAACGAGGCGGTGAAGGAAGCGGCGCTCGCCATCGACAACCGCGCCATCCATATGTAGCGCGGTCGGCTAAGCCGGCATCGAGACGGCCAAATCCGCGGAGCCGCTCGGGGCGCGGCCTTTCGTCTGATCTGACCCTGAATAGCCGAGTTCCTTGAGAGCGTCGGGAACATAAGAGGACAGCGCACGCGCGTTGACGCCTTGCTCGATCAGATACTGCTCGATCGCGCGGTACAACGGCTGCGCCGTCATACACCGGTCCTGGCGCGCGCCGCCGTCATTCGCCATGAACATTTCCTTCGCGCCGCACGCCTCGTAATACTCGCACGGCTCGCACACGGCGCGCCTCGTCTCATCATCCCGCTTCAGACTGCTCGCATAGAGGCTAGACGCAAAAATCTCATCGATGCTCTGGGTCGCGAGATTTCCCATGGCGAATTCATCGGAATAATCCGCAGAGCAGGTGGGGTTGGGATGTTCGGACGACTAACGCCCCTTTTTTGGAGCGGATCACCCTTTGTTTGCGGGCGGAGACCGAGAGAATGCTCAATCTTGTTCTCGTGAACAACAAAGCGGCTTGCGACTTCCACTCTATTGGAACGCGCTCATTTTTGGACCCCAAT
>JAENXG010000166.1 GCA_016649675.1 Methyloceanibacter sp. | reverse complement strand
TTCACCTGAACGCGCATCTCGCGAGATCAGGCTCGAGGAAAGCGCGGCGCGGCTACGATACCAGCGTCAGCTTCTGAAGCTCCGCGTCGAGCGGCTGGCGCTTGGTGATGACCTCATCGACGATGCCGAAGGTTCGGGCATCCTCGGCCGACAGGAAATAGTCGCGGTCGAGCGTCTTCTCGATGGTCTCGTAGCTCTGCCCGGTGTGGTGCACATAGATATCGTTCAGACGCCGCTTCATCTTGATGATGTCCTCGGCATGGCGCTCGATATCGCTCGCCTGACCCTGGAAGCCGCCCGAAGGCTGATGCAACAGGATGCGGGCGTTGGGCAGAGCATAGCGCATGCCCTTCTCGCCGGCGGCGAGCAGCAGCGAGCCCATGGACGCGGCCTGACCGATGCATAGGGTAGCCACGGCCGGTCGGATGAATTGCATCGTGTCGTAGATCGCCAGGCCGGAGGTGACGATGCCCCCCGGCGAGTTGATGTACATGGAGATCTCTTTCTTCGGGTTCTCCGCCTCCAGAAACAGGAGCTGTGCCGTGACCAGGGAGGCCACCTGGTCCTCGATTGGGCCCGTGACGAAGACAATGCGCTCCTTCAAGAGGCGCGAATAAATGTCATAGGCCCGCTCGCCGCGGTTGGTCTGCTCGACCACCATGGGCACCAGCGTGTTCAGGTATATATGGCTCAAGTCTTTCATTGCTGTCCCGAAGGGCTAGATGGGCCGGAAATCTCCACTTGGGGGTGCAGGTCCTTAGCTTTGGCCAGCCCGCTTGCCAACGCGAAGCCAGCTTCGGCGTTTGCCTTTGCGAATTGAATCGCTCGCTCCTGAACGACTTGAACCCAAAGCTCATCACGGTTGACGGCGCTGTCGACCATGCATGCAGCCTGCGCCATGGCATCCATGAATTTACGAAGCGTCGTCCTGATCAATGTGCTGAGCACCAATTTCGACCGCAGTCATGCGCGCCGGCCTAGTGGATATGTGCCGCTCTCGTAGAGTTGGCGAATTCCGTTCGCATCGAACCTCTCCTCATCGACTTCAAGATAGGCACCGCGAAGAAGATCCGGTGGGAGCTCCTCGACCGCAAAACGGATGGCTTCGGCGGCGGAGGTGAAGCGCTTGTAGCCGACTGGGCGTTTAGTGAATTTCCCACGCATTTTAGTGAATTTCCCACGCGTTAAAGGAAACAGCTCCGCCTCCGCGTTGTAGTCAAAGCTCGGCATTGCTCCGGGCACAGAGCCGTCTGGGCTCGTCATTTCGTGATAATTTTTGCGCGCTTCGTCGGCGGCAGCTTGCGGATTGGAGGTAGCGTTCATGGTAGTGCCTCTTTGGTAGATCGCAGGCTGGCAGTCGCCGAACCACGCACCCGTTGAAGGGGGTGCTTGCGTACTGATTTGGGGAAGGGGCGTGCACGGAGTTGGCACGGTAGTCTTTAC
This sequence comes from Methyloceanibacter sp., assembly GCA_016649675.1. Classification (GTDB taxonomy): domain Bacteria; phylum Pseudomonadota; class Alphaproteobacteria; order Rhizobiales; family Methyloligellaceae; genus Methyloceanibacter. The sequence continues at coordinate 4,250 of JAENXG010000166.1, read as the reverse complement.
CGTCAGCGCCTAGGGTCCGGCGTGCCCAGTAATAGACACATGGGTCTTGGGGAGTGGCATTACAAGCCTCGCGCGTGGAAACGTCTATATTACCCGTTAAAGTTGAGGCATCGGGCACTTTGCCGGTCCGTTGGGTCGGCTTGGCAGCACTGAGAGAGGCAAGAGCTGGACAGTCCGCTTCGGGTCATGAGCAGACTGTGTGAGAACCATCCGGTGCTTCCGCTCTCCACACCTATGCAGACGTTGGAGCGTCCATCTTGGCACCTTGTGGTCGGAGATATATCAGCAGGATCAGCGCCCAGATAGCATCAGCCGGGCGCCAGAGCTTGCTCAAGTCGCTTGCTCGCCGGAAGCCGCGATCCGATTGTCGGTTAAAATGGTTCATGGGCTCTCCTCCAACGCATGCGCGCGCTCCGCACCGTTCCACTTTGCTCATCGCCGCACTACTCGCCCTCGGCCCGGTTGCCAAGGCTAGGCTGTAGGCCAAGTTTGCCGTTACTCCGATACGGGTCTCTCTGCACACCCCGCGAGCCGCAATCGAGCTGTCAAGAAGCGCAAGACTGCGTCTCATGGTTTCCCCTCGGGTCGAAGCCCGGGGGGACTAGAGACCATGCGGGCTTACACTCTCCTTACGCCCTTTCGCCGCCATCTTGCTGGAAGCGGAATAGGCGCGGGACCGCTTTTGGCACTTAGCGGACAAAATCGATGAGTGCTGTTTAGGTCAGCTTCTGACCCTTGGCGGACATCAGCTGAAACCGCAACTGTAGCCCACGGCGGCGGACCAAGCTTTAACAAGGCGACCTAAGAACCAAGTTGCGTCGACACTCCCACGCGCACATGGCAAGGTGCGTTCCGTGGCTATTGAGGCGCCTTTATGCGTGAGGACAGGAAGCTCATCGTCACGGCCGACGATTTCGGCCTGTCGCTTCCCGTGAACGAGGCTGTCGAGGAAACGCATCGACAGGGCATCCTCTCCGCGGCAAGCCTGATGGTCGGTGCTCCTGCCGCGGAGGATGCTGTGGAGCGGGCGCGGAGATTCCCCTCTTTGGGCGTCGGCCTGCATTTGACGCTGCTTGATGGGCGTCCCACGTTGCCCCCCGAGGAGGTCCCGGACCTCGTTGGGCCCGACGGGCGATTTCATACCGACCCTTTCCGTTTCGGCGTGGCTCTTTATTTCTCCCCAGAGTTGCAACGCCAGGCCGACGCCGAGATCGACGCCCAGTTTGAGCGCTTTTTCGCGACGGGGCTAAACATGGACCATATCAACGGGCACCGGCACTTCCACTTGCATCCCGTGGTGTTGCGGGCGATCGTGCGGACGGCTCCTCGCTTTGGGCGGCCGCCGGTGCGTGTGCCGCTCGAGCCCTTTGGTCCATCTTTTAAAGCGAACCAGAATCGCGCTATCGGGCGCCTCGCAAGCTGGCTCTTCTATTCCGCGCAAACACTCCAGATTCGGAGACAGTTGATCGATGGCGGCATATCGTCAAACGATCACGTGTTCGGTCTTTACGACAGCGGCGCGATGGTTGAGGACCGTCTCATAAGGCTGCTTGATCATTTGCCCCACGGACTCTCCGAAGTTTATTGCCATCCCGCGACGCGTCGCTGGGAAGGACCAGACAACCTTCCCGCGAGCTATCAACCCGAGAAAGAATTCGCCGCGCTTCTCAGCCCAGCGGTGAGAAGAAAGATCGACGAACACGGCTTGAAGCTGTCGTCATATCGCGTGGCTCTTGACGGCGCTCCGGAGCGCCCCGTCTGATGGGCCAAGGCCGAGATCGAGCGATCAGGACATGATCGTGCGACGACCCCTGGGGGATATTTCTTGAAGGCCGGCGTGATCGTTGCCCTGTTGCTGGGTCTTGCTCTCACCACGGGCCTCATTCTGCATTTTGGATGGCACGATGTCGTCGATGCTGCTCTTGCTGCTGGCTGGCAAGGACTCGCGGCCCTAACCGGCATCTATGTCGTTTGTCTCCTCCTCTGCGCGCTGGCTTTGCAAGCGGTGATCCTCGACGCGCCGAGCAATTCCATCGTCGCCTGCCTGTGGGTTCGCTGGCTGCGAGAGAGCATCGGTAATTTGATTGCCTTGTTGCCGACGGCTGGAGAGATCGCGGGCGCCCGCGAATTGACCTTTTATGGCGTTCGTCCCGGCATGGCCGGCGCAAGCACTATTGTCGACCTAACCCTGGAATTAGTGAGCCAGATTGTATTCACGCTCTTTGGCCTCGCGCTCCTCCTCACCTGGTATCAGGGGATCGCGATGGGGCCATGGCTGGTGGGCGGTGTGTCGGTCTCTGTTGTAGCGGCCGCGGGATTCATCCTGGCTCAACGAAAGGGCCTGTTTCGTTTCTTGGAACGACTGCCGGAGCTCCTCGATCTCAAATGGGCCTGGACGGTCCTGCCGGATGCCGAGGGTATTCACGCCGGCATCAAAAGCATCTATCGCCATTATAAGCGCGTCCTGACCTCTGCCTTGCTGCACCTTGCTGGCTGGATCGTCGGCGCCGGCGAAGCCTGGGTCGGCCTCTGGTTCATGGGTCACGCTATAGCGTGGTCTGATGCCCTGATCCTGGAGAGCATCGCTTTCGCCTTGCGCACGGCGGCCTTCATGGTGCCGTCGCGGCTTGGCGTTCAGGAAGGCGGCTACATTCTTCTCGGCGGGCTATTCGGTCTCTCGCCCGATGTCGCGCTCGCCCTCTCGCTGCTGAAGCGCGGCCGCGAGATCACCACGGGACTGCCGTGCCTCATCATCTGGCAGGGCGTCGAGGCGCGGCGGCTCTGGCAGCGCCGCGCGAAATCTTCGTGGTGAACGATCCTCAGATGCGGTGAACCGATCGCGCAGCCGAGCTCGTCCCAACTAGGTAGTGGGACTCGCTAGCATCGCCAAGCGCGGCCATTGCCGTCTTGGCAATGCTAGACGCGTTCAATTCGGCAAGCTCATACATTTGGTATGGCTGGCCGTGGTCGATGAACACATCCGGCAGGACCAGGGTGCGAACCTTAAGACCGCTGTCAAGGATGCGAGCCCTCGCAAGACAGTGCAGCACATGGCTGCCAAAGCCGCCAATGGCTCCCTCCTCGACCGTCACCAGCACTTCGTGATTGCGCGCGAGGTCGTGAACAAGCGCCTGGTCGAGGGGTTTCATGAAGCGAGCGTCGGCGACGGTCGCTGACAGTCCAAACGCCGCCAACTGATCGGCCGCCTTGAGAGCTTCGGCCAGACGCGTTCCCAGTGAAAGAATGGCAACTGACGTGCCCTCGCGAAGAATGCGCCCCTTGCCGATCGGCAAAACCGAACCTTCCTTCGGCAGCTCCACTCCGGTGCCCTCTCCACGCGGATAACGCAATGCCGATGGCTGATCATCGATGGCGGCCTGGGTCGCAACCATATGCCGGAGCTCAGCCTCGTCACTCGCAGCCATGATGACGAAATTGGGCAGGCAGCCGAGATAAGCGAGATCGAATGAGCCGGCATGAGTTGGTCCGTCGGCGCCGACCAAACCCGCGCGGTCCATAGCGAAGCGGACCGGCAATCTCTGTATGGCAACATCGTGCACTACCTGGTCGTAGGCTCGCTGGAGGAAGGTGGAATAAATCGCGGCGAACGGCTTCATACCCTCGGCTGCTAAACCCGCCGCGAAGGTCACGGCATGCTGCTCGGCGATGCCAACATCGAAGGTCCTTTCGGGAAACTCTTTGGCGAAGCGATCGAGACCCGTGCCATCTGGCATGGCCGCCGTAATGGCGACGATCTTTTCGTCCTTTCTCGCCTCGGCAATGAGGCTGTCGGCGAAGACCCGTGTGTAGGTTGGTGCTTTGGCTTCCGACTTTGCCTGCGCACCCGTCAGCACGTTGAACTTGCTGACCCCGTGATATTTGTCATCGGAAGCTTCAGCGGGCCCGTATCCTTTCCCTTTCTTGGTGACGATGTGGACCAGAATCGGCCCCTCGGGCGCGTCGCGGACATTTCTCAGGACCGGCAACAACTGTTGCAGATCGTGTCCATCGATCGGGCCGACGTAGTAGAAGCCGAGCTCCTCGAACCACACACCTCCCTGCCAGAGGTGGCGAGCATATTGCTCCAACCGCGCAACGCGGCGCTCCCAGCTTTTCGGCAGACACTTGGCAAGCCGCTTGGCGGCCTTGCGCCAAAACAGGTAAGAGCCGCTCGAAGTGATGCGAGCAAGGTAGGTCGAAAGAGCGCCGGTGGGTGGCGCGATGGACATATTGTTGTCGTTGAGGATGAC
>JAENXG010000533.1 GCA_016649675.1 Methyloceanibacter sp. | reverse complement strand
TAGCGGCGGTTGGTCTTGTTGATGACGTAAAGCCGTCCCCGCCGCCTGACCACGCGGTTGTTGCGATGGCGGAGGCGCAAGGCGCGGAGCGAATTCTTGATCTTCATGGCAAACATCCATCGTTGCAGGAAGGGACCTCGAGCAAGCTATTGACAATAGGCCGCCTTCGAAGCTGGCGGACCATAAAAAGGCCGGCAGCCTCTGTCAACGACCCCCGCGCATGGGCGAAGGCCGCCAAGCCCCCGCGCGAGCCTACATTACTTAAACATCGTAGGCCCCGCTGGGATGCGGAACGATGGGAGGAGCACCGGGCCGGTTGACAGACCCGGCGCGGACCCTTACACTTAACCACATGGTTAAGTATCAGGAGATCGCGCTCGACCGCACCTTTGCCGCGCTTGCCGATCCGACGCGCCGCGCGCTGCTGGCGCAACTCGATCTGCACGAGAACGTTTCCATCAGCGAGCTTGCCCGACCGTTCCCCGTGTCGCTTCCGGCGATCATGAAGCATCTCGACGTCCTCTCGGACGCAGGCCTGATCACCCGAACGAAGACCGGCCGCACCGTCTCCTGCCGCCTGGCCGCGGCGCCCATGCAGGAAGCCGTCGGCTGGCTGAACCGCTATGAGCGCTTCTGGTCGGAGCGGCTCGATCGTCTTGCCGCGTTCCTGGAGGAGGAGTCATGTCCGTCCAACCCGCCGTCGCCGCCAAGCCCAGCCTCACCCTCAAGCGCCGTCTCACCGCACCACCCGGAAAAGTCTACGCCGCGTGGACGGAGCCCGAGAAAATAGCGAAGTGGTTCGGGCCGGAAGACATCGAAACATTGCGCGCTCAGGCCGACGCGCGCGTTGGCGGCGGCTTCCGTATCGTCATGCGTGGGCCTGACGGCGAGGAGCATGACGTCAGCGGCATCTATCGCGAGGTGGTGCCGAACGAGAAGCTCGTGTTCACCTGGGCATGGCGCTCGACGCCCGAGCGCGAGTCGCTCGTCACCGTCCTGATCAAGCCGGACGGCGGCGGGTCGCTTCTGACCCTCACCCACGAGCAGTTCTTCGACGAGGCCGCGCGCGACCGCCATGCGGATGGCTGGGCCGGCTGCCTCGACAAGCTCGCACGCTATCTTTCGTAACCCCAAAGAGGAGAGTCACATGGCGCAGGCGACAGCCCATCAACGCGACGAAGACCACGCCGAATCATCGAGCCAGGGCTCGCATGGCATCTTCTGCTGGAATGAATTGATGACGCACGACGTCGAGCGCGCCAAGCGGTTCTACCACGACACCATCGGCTGGACCTTCGAGGGGATGAAGATGGATTGGGGCACCTATTGGATTGCCAAGTCGGGAGAGACAAATGCCGGTGGCATCTTCGAGCTGAAAGGCCCCGAATTCGACAGCGTGCCGGAGAGCTGGATGTCCTATCTCGCCGTCGATGACGTGGACAGCCGCGTCGCCGCGGCCGTCAAGGCCGGCGCCAAGCTGATGAAGCCGATTTTCGATGTGCCGGGCGTCGGCCGGATCGCCATCCTGATGCAGCCCGGGGGCGCCGGCGTGGCCTGGATGACGCCCAAACCCGACTGAGCGTTCCAGCCGAGGATCGATGGAGCCGACTATGCAACCGCACCGGATCGTCTCACGCGACGAATGGCTCGCCGCGCGCAAGGCGCTTCTCGCCGAGGAAAAGGCGCTCACAAGGGCACGCGACCGGCTGAGCGCCGAG
>JAENXG010000560.1 GCA_016649675.1 Methyloceanibacter sp. | reverse complement strand
GGGCCCTTGAGGGCGGCACGCACGCGCGCCATTCCGGCGAGCGTTGTGTCGTACGGCCCGCAGGTCCGGCCCCGGTAGTCACCCGTTAGAACGCAAACGTCGTAGAGTGCCTCACCGAGGAGATCGATCACGCGCTCCGTTGCGGCTTCGCTCATCTCGACATGAAGGTCACTGAGATGAACGATGGTGAACCCGTCGAAGGCCTTCGGCAGGTGCGGCGACTCGATGCGATTGTGCCGTATGCCGACCTTTGCCGCATTGCGAATGCCTCGCCGATAGAGGTCCGTCGCTATGAGGACGGCGCGGATCAGGACAGGCGACAGCGCAAGATTCTCGATGTGAAAGAAGTTTATGCCTTGGCCGAAGACCTGCGCCTCATGGTCCTTCTCGGTCCCAAGGCGCTGTCGCGCGTGCCGCCGCCCGAGACGCTGCTCAAGGATTGTCAGAGTATCTTGGTTCGCCATGGCCTGCGTGAGAGCTTCTGGGGCGGGCAGAGTTGGCCAAACCCGGCTTGACCTGCAAGGCTTTCTTTTACGGAAGAGCGCAGTGCGCGAGGGAAGCGGTCGCTCTCGCGGCTCCGCCTACGGTTCGGCGACCGTGACGTGTTGGCGCGTGCGCCCCGGTCGCAACCAGTCTGCAAAGTCAATCAAAAGCGAACGAGCCCGCGAGAAACAGCGCAGTTCCTGAAAACCAGCGGCGCGCGCGACGAACGGCTACACGATCTCCGATGAGATTCTCGCCGCGGCCCGGAAGACGCTGCTGGCGGAGTGACGAGCCCTCGGGGGGATTGCGGGCTCCAAGCCTTTGACAAAGGAGAGCATGAAATTCATTTCGCGCTCGTCCCTTTCACTAACATGGAGAGCTGACTGAGAAGCCCGCCCATTCGACGACGCGAGGAGCCAGGCAGGCATGGTCAAGTCAGCTTGGACTTGAGCGCCTCGATGCTCTCGGAGACCGAGCTTCTCGGCCCGATCGGGCGTGAGCTTGGCGGCGATCAGATTTTGCGCCGCTGCGATCGCTGCGTCGACCGCGACGCTCCGAAACTCGCGAACCGACCGGCACCCATGAGCAGGCAGTGGCCGCGATGAACCGGCGGCCTATGCCTCGGAAGGCGATGCAGCGCGGCGTCTGAACTACTTCTTCTTGAATTTCTCCATCAACTTTTGGTTTCTAGCCATTACGTCGGTCATTAGCTTCAGGTCTCTGAAAGCCCGCGCCTCGTACCGCCCCCTTTGCTCTTCAGTTTTTGCGTTCGCGGCATCCCTCATCAACCGCTTGAAATGTTTCATCGCGCTTTCGCCCAGACGCTCAGTTTTCTTCCGCAATTGGACGACTGCTGATTCCATTGCCGTTACCGTTGGTCGCTTTGCCATCTCGCTTATCCCCCGCCTCGCCTGTTGACTTCTCGCGGCGCGGTATAATTACGCCAAGATATGAAAGAATTCTATGGCCTCATCGACGAGCACCTGGCGCAGTACGAAAACGGCACCGTCACGATCAGTGACGACATCGAGTTTTCGATGCGCCAAACAGTGCGCCAGATCACGCACTACATCCTGTTCTTTCCGAAAATTCAATCGGGCCTGGAT
>JAENXG010000574.1 GCA_016649675.1 Methyloceanibacter sp. | reverse complement strand
GCTTTCGGCGTCTCCACCCGCGACGTGACCTTGCTGCCGATCGGCGGGGTGGCGCGGCTTGAACGCTTTCCCGAGGAGCCTTGGGAGGAATTTCTGATCGCCATCGCTGGCCCCATGGTCAACGTCGCCATTGTGCTTGCGCTGATACTGGCCGGCGCCGACCTCAGTCCGGACAATCTCGCTGCGGTCGACGGCAGCAAAGTTTCCCTCATCGATCGGCTGGCGGCGGTCAATGCGGTCCTCGCGGCGTTCAATCTGATCCCGGCCTTTCCAATGGACGGCGGCAGGGTGCTGCGCGCCTTGCTCGCCCGGAAGTATGGCTTCGTGCGCGCGACAGAGATCGCCGCGAATATCGGCCAGTGGTGCGCCTTCGCCTTCGGCTTCATCGGACTGTTCTACAATCCGATGCTGACCTTCATCGCCATCTTCATTTACCTCGCCGCGGCCTCGGAGGGGCGCCTTGCCCAATTGCGCGGGATGTCACGCGGCGTGCCGGTCGCCGCCGCAATGATGACGGAATATAAGGCGCTTTCGCCCTCGACCCGTATCGAGGAGGCGATCGAGACCCTCTTGCGAACGAGCCAGAACGAATTTCCCGTGCTTGACGATGGCCGCCTCGTTGGAGTGCTCGGCCGGAGCGACATGATCAAGGCCCTCAAACAGGACGGACCCAATACGCTGATCGGCAATGTCATGACGCGTGAGGTTCCGACCATCGGCCACCGCCAGTATCTCGACGAGGCATTTCGCGTCCTGTTGGAAAAGTCTTCCCCTGCCGTGGGCGTCGTGGATGCCTCTGGTCACCTCGTAGGCCTGATCACTCCGGAGACCGTGGGCGAGATGCTGATGGTCCATGATGCCATGCCCAAAGGCTTTCGCTTAGGTCGAAGGACGAAAGCAGCCGGAGTCTGAGCCAGCGAACGGCTGCTGCAGGAGCCAGATAAGCTGTGAGCAGTCTCGATGTTAGAACCATCGTGCAAGAGGCACTGGGCAATATCGCGCCCGAGATGGACATCGACACCGTCGACCCATCTGCCGACCTCCGCGAAGCCCTCGATATCGACTCCATGGACCTCCTCAACTTCGTCACGGCTATGCATCACCGCCTTGGCGTCGACGTTCCGGAGATCGACTATCCCAAACTTGCCACTCTCGATGGGGCGGTCGCCTACCTTGAGGCAAGGCTTCCCTGATTGCCAGGCACCCGTCGGCTCCGAGTTGGCGCGTCAAAGCTTAACGCGTGACGCGACGCCCCGTGCACGTTGGACTTTGTGGGAGCGGCGGCAGCTCGACCAATGCGAGCTCGAGGCTCCTGACCAGCTGTGCCATGAATAGGAAGTCGAGAGTGTCGATGCTGTCGCTGGGAAGGTGATAGTTCGGATTGCGGAAGAAGGCGGTATCGGTGACCATAAGCGCAGGCCAGCCTCTATCCCAGAACGAGGAGTGATCACTCAAACGTGTCTCTGGTAGCATCCATCCATTGAAGGGCAGGAAAAGCGACTCCACCGGCAAATGCCTGTTGTTGCGGAATC
>JAENXG010000389.1 GCA_016649675.1 Methyloceanibacter sp. | reverse complement strand
GTGCTCGACGGGGAGCTGGTGGCGCTCGATGCCAACGGGCGTTCGCGCTTCCAGCTGTTGCAGAACGCCGAGCGGGAGCCTGCGCGTCTTCTCTATTGCGTGTTCGACCTCCTTTATCTCGACGGCAAGGATCTGCGCGGGCGGAAGCTGCTCGAACGCAAGGAGGCGCTCGAAGAGATCCTCCCGAAGAGTCCGCTCTTGCTTTACAGCGCCCATGTCGCAGGCGCTGGGCTCAAAGCCTTCAACCGGGCCAAGCGTCTCGGCGAGGAGGGTGTCATGGCCAAGCTCGCCACTGGCCGCTACCACTCGGGGATCCGCACGCGCGAATGGCTGAAGGTCAAGGCGAGCCAAGAGCAGGAGGTGGTCATCGTGGGCTTCACCGCGCCCCGGCGCTCGCGCCAATATTTCGGCGCGCTGGTGCTGGCGGTGCGCGAGGGAAAGGGATGGACCTATGTCGGACGGGCCGGGACGGGGTTCGACGCCGAGACGCTGCGCTCGCTCCATGCCAAGCTCGTGCCGCTCATCACGCCCTCCAAGCTGATTGCCGCGAAGGTGCCTGACGCGGCCAACACGACCTGGGTGAAGCCGAAGCTCGTCGCTGAGGTGAAGTTCACCGAGTGGACCTCGGCTGGCGAGATGCGCCATCCGGTGTTTCTCGGGCTGCGCACCGACAAGAAGGCGACCGACGTGGTGCGGGAGCTGCCGAAATCCTTGAGTGAAGCCAAGCCTGCGAAAGGGCCCCGGCGGCGTTGACCCACATCAAGGCGAAATCCCGAGCGTCGTCTCTATTGGGCTTTGGGAACTTCCCTAGGCAACGTAAGGAGCGAAGCCGTGAGCACAGGCCTCGATACTTTCGACAAGACCGTCCAAGAGTCCAATCTCTGGCTCAAGGATTTGACGGAGCGGCTCAACACGTTTGACCGCCATCACGCTTATTCGACCTTGCGGGCGGTGCTGCACGCCTTGCGCGACCGCATCGGGCCGGAGAACGCAGCCCATCTCGGCGCGCAATTGCCGATGCTTCTGCGCGGCCTCTTCTACGAAGGCTGGGACCCTACCGGCAAGCCGAGCAAGGAACGGCACGAGGCCGCGTTCCTCGCTCATATCGCGCGCGAGCTGCCCCGTGCAGACGAGAGCGAAGTGGAGGAGGGGACGCGCGCGGTTTTCGATGTCCTTTCCAAGCACATCGATCGCGGAGCGGCGGTCAAGCTCGCCGGTATGTTTCCCCAAGAGTTGCGGAAATTCTGGCCGGCGTTCATTCAGGAAGCCGCGCGCGGTCGCCAAACCGGCGCCGCCTAAGCCGGCGCCGCTTAAGCCGGCGAGGGCCGTAAGGACCGCTTAGCGAGCCCTTGGCTATGCGCGCGCGCCTGCTGGACTTTGGGCACAAAGCCCAGGCGCCAACACTCTTCTCCTCTTAGCGAACTCGATGCCGAACGTGCTGCCCGGGCCACGAGCTCGGAGGCGTCCTTCGTCGCCTGCGGGAGCTAAATTAGAACTAGAGAAGAGGCAAGATAGACTGAAGTATTGCTAGAAACTCACTATCAATAATAACGTACTTAAAGGGACTAATAGAAATATGTGCAGCATCCATCATTGGGCTAAAATCCTTTTTAATCAGTTTAGTTGGATGTGTAACGGATAGCGATGTCACAAATAAGCCATCATCAGACAATCTGTATTTTGTTACGTGAAATATTTGTGACGTACGACTTGTTTGTCCTGAGATAGATATTAGGTGTTCGATATGGAATTTGAATGATGATCGTTCAAATGACATTTACTCATTCAAGGAGAAGCCCTCATGGAAAATTCAGCGAAGCCGCAAACTGCAGCCAAGCCGCAAAACACCAACGAAAACACGCAGGCGATGCTCAAGGAAATCTGCTCGAAGTGGAGCAAGTTTTCCCAGCAGGATGCCTCCGCGCTCAAGAGCAACGACGATCTCGTGAACCAGGTCGTTGCCAAGTACGGTACCGACCAGGCTCAGGCCAAGCGTGAGGTCGACGCTCTCCTGAAGGGGCGCCATGTCGGTCAAGCCGCCGCCGGCGCCTAGATAACCCATCCTCGAGGCTGCTTTCTCTGCGGCCTCGCGGGTTTTGTCCTCGCGAATGGGGTGTCTTTCGGGGCGCCTTTCTACGCGCAGGAGTTTATAAGCGGTTGGCCAAGAAACCGCGCTTACTAGCAAGATCAGATGGCCCGGCCCTGCAACCCGCAGGTCGGGCCGTTTGTGTTTTTGCCACTCGGAATCTATACGGAGCCCTGCCAGCGCACGGGCCGCGTCAAGATGCTTCCGGCAAGCTTCGGTCCCCTCGTTAAGTTTGATAAAATCCAAGGCGCAGATGGACAGGAATTCTGACCTCGTGCCAACTCGCAATCCTTTTGCCTCCATTGCCCACGGGCATGCCTTGGCTGAGGCCATCGTCGATGCCGTGCGGGAGCCACTGCTCGTGCTCGATCTGGACTTGCGCGTGATTGCCGCGAGCCGCTCGTTTTATCGGACCTTCGCAGTAGCGCCACGGAAGACGGAAGGCCGACTGCTCTTCGAACTGGGCGACGGGCAGTGGAAT
>JAENXG010000140.1 GCA_016649675.1 Methyloceanibacter sp. | reverse complement strand
TGAGCGTCAAGTCATCTTTGATCCAGAAGGCCTCGGCAATGCCGACAAGGCCGAGCGCGCCATAGGCGTAATAGATCATGAGGAGCGGCAGATAGCGCAGCCGCATGGCGCGGATCGGCGTGAGCAACGCGGCTTTGAGTTTGTCGAGCAGCGCGCGCCTATCGAGGGGCCTGCGAGCGGGCGAAGCAGCGGTCATTCTTTTTCCATAGCAGCCTTAACGGAGGATCGCCGCGCTGAGCTTGAGGGGGAAGCGACGCGAATTTGCCCTATTGGCGGCGGCTTGATCTCCCTCAAGGCTATGGAAGTCCAGGCCTGCTCGGTTAGTCATGAAATTTTCAGAATGTGCGCGTCTTAAGACGATCCGGAGGATTTCCATGAGCTTGAGCAAGATTCGCCTGGAGCTTGCCCGCGACCACGACTTCCCGGACGGAAGCCGCGAGCGTGGCTATGAGTTCACCGCACCCCTTGCGCAGGATGGCCACATTTCGGAGACCGAGTGGAAGGGGGCCCGCGACCGGTGCCGCGTGCGGCGTTTCTGGAACGGCCAGCCTGACGAGGTCGGGCACCTGATCCGCAAGCCGGGAGGCTCATGGGCCTTTCATTACGACCTCCTCGGCGACCCCGACGATGACGAGGCCGGCTACCGCTTCGGCAACCATAAGTTCACGCTGGGGGAGTATGTCTCGATCAAGGAGCATGACGACGTCTCGCGGACGTTCCGGGTGGTCGCCGTCCTGCCGCTGAAGGCGTTCCCTTGAGAAATCCCACGCGCGAGAGTTCATGACAGTCCGCAATCTCGAACATGCTCTTGCGCCTCGTTCGGTTGCCGTCATCGGCGCGAGCACGGAGGCTCATTCGGTCGGCGCGGTGCTGACCGAGAACATCCTTAAAGGCGGATTTGCCGGAGAGGTCTATCTCGTCAATCCGCATCATACGACGATCGCCGGCCAGTCCTGCTATCCCGACATTGCCGCGCTGCCTGAGGCGCCGGAGCTTGCGGTCATCGCCACGCCGCCGCCGACCGTGCCGTCGCTGATCGGGGCGCTCGGCGCCAAGGGCACGCGCGCGGCGGTGGTCATCACGGCAGGCTTTAGCGCCGAGCTCAGGCAGGCGATGCTTGATCAGGCGCGGCCTTACCTCTTGCGCATCATCGGCCCGAATTGCCTCGGGCTTTCGGTGCCGGGGCTCGGGCTGCACGCGAATTTCGGGCTGAGCCGGCCGCACAGCGGCAAGCTCGCCTTCCTGTCCCAATCGGGCGCGCTCGTGACCGGCATCGTCGATTGGGCTGCGGCGCAGGGGATCGGCTTCTCCTATGTCATCTCCATGGGCGACATGGCCGATGTTGATGTCGGCGACCTCCTCGATTTTCTCGCCGCCGACGTGTCGACCAACGCCATTCTGCTTTATCTCGAGACCATCCCTTCCGCGCGCAAGTTCATGTCGGCGGCGCGCTCGGCGGCGCGGGCGAAGCCGGTGGTCGTGATCAAGTCCGGCCGCTACCAGGAATCGGCGCGGGCGGCAGCCACCCATACCGGCGCGCTGGCCGGGAATGATGCCGCCGTGGGCGCTGCGTTCCGGCGCGCGGGGCTCGTTCGCGTGGAAGAGCTCGAAGAGCTGTTTGCCGCCGCCGAGACGCTCACCTCTGTGAAGCCGGTGGCAGGCAACGAGCTCCTGATCATGACCAATGGGGGCGGCGCCGGCGTGCTTGCGGTCGACGATCTGATGCAATCGGGCGGACGGCTCGCTCCCTTAAGCGAGAGTGTGATCGCGCAGCTCGACAAGGTGCTGCCCGCCAACTGGTCGCGGGCAAATCCCATCGACATCATCGGCGACGCTGCGCCCGAACGCTATGCCGCAGCGCTCGATGCCGTTTTCCCCGACTGCAAGGCCGACGCCATCCTCGTCATGAATTGCCCCACGGCGCTTGCCTCTTCGAGCGACGCGGCACAGGCGGTGATCGACGCCATCGCTCGGGCTCCGCAACCGGAGAGCCTGCCGCCGATCCTCACCAACTGGCTCGGCGAAGAGGCTGCCGCCGGAGCCCGGCGCAAGTTTCAAGAGGCTTCCATCCCGACCTACGAGTCGCCGACCGATGCGATCAAAGGCTTCTTCTATCTCTGGCAGCACACCAAGGCGCAGGACGCGCTGATGCGGACGCCACCGCGCGAGACCGAGCGGACACGGGTCGCCGACGAGGCGGCGCGCTCGATCATGCGGACTGCCGCCACCGCAGGCCGCACGCTCCTGACCGAGCCGGAAGCCATGGCGGTGCTGTCCGCCTATGGCATCCCGACCGTCGCCACGCGCGTTGCTGCCTCGCCGCAAGAGGTGGAAGACATCGCCCTGGGTCTGTTGCAGCAATCACCGTTCGTCGCGGTCAAGATTCTCTCAGAGGATATCTCGCACAAGTCCGATGTGGGCGGCGTTCACCTCGGGTTGCGCACTGCGCAAGACGCTCGCCACGCAGCCGAGCGGATGCAGCAGCGCGCGCAAGAGCTTCGCCCCGAAGCGCGTCTGCAAGGCTTCACGGTGCAGCCCATGGTCGTGCGCCCCAAGGCGCATGAGCTTCTGCTCGGCGTCTACGAGGATCGGCTGTTCGGGCCGATGATCCTGTTCGGGGCCGGCGGCACGGCGACGGAGATCATCCACGATACGGCGGTGGCGCTGCCCCCTCTCGATACCGAGCTTGCCCGCGATCTCATGGGGCGGACGCGCATCTTCAAGCTGCTCGAAGGCTATCGCGACCGGGCGCCGGCCGATCTTGCGGCCATCGCCGAGGCGCTCACGCACTTGTCGCAGCTCGTCGTCAACTGCCCGGCGGTCAAAGAGCTCGACATCAATCCCCTTCTCGCTGACGAGACGGGCGTCATCGCGCTCGATGCGCGCATCCGCATCGAGCCGCGCGAAGTGGAGATGGAGGGGCCCAATCCGCTTCTCGCCATCAGGCCCTATCCCAATCAATGGGAGACATGGGCCAGCCTCGATAATGACTATCGAATCTTTATTCGTCCTATCCGACCGGCCGACGAGCATCTCTATGGCGCGTTCATCGAGAAACTCTCGCCGGAGGACATCCGCTTCCGCTTCCTGACGCCGCGCAAGGAATTCTCCCACAAGTTCATCGCCCGCTTCACCCAGATCGACTATGCCCGCGCCATGGCCTTCGTTGCGCTGGACAAGGAGCAGAAGGAGCTTCTCGGCGTCGCCCGGCTCTCCGCCGATCCCGATTACATCAAGGGCGAGTACGCCATCATCGTGCGGAGCGACCTCAAGGGCACGGGTATCGGCTGGGCGCTGATGCGTCACCTCACCCACTATGCCGAGAAGGAGAAACTGCGCGAGCTGGTCGGCGATGTGCTTGCCAACAATCAGCGCATGCTCGAGATGTGCCGCGCGCTCGGCTTCGAAGTTTCCGCCGATCCTGAAGATCTGTCGATCTGCAAGGTGCGGCTCAAGCTCCCCGCGGGCTTGCAGGCGGCAGGGCTTGAGGCGGAAGTCGCCTACTAAGGGCCGAGGATTCCTACCCCCAAATTGTCATTGCCCGGCTTGACCGGGCAATCCAGTAACCCCGGGAGCAATAAATGATCTGAGGCAGTGGTTACTGGATGCCCGCCTTCGCGGGCATGACAACGGAGCGTGGATGGCCGGGACAAGCCTGGCCATGACGAAGACGGTTATGCTTCGATGGCATTCGCTCTAGCGCGCCGGGGCGAGGTGCTGGGCGAGATCGTGGTCCGGGACCTTGGTCAGGTCCTTTTGCAGTCCATCGACCACCAGCTTCGCCATCGGCTTGGACAGGTGCTGCTTCAGCTCGGTCAGCACGCGCGGCGGAGCGACGAGGACCAGCTTGTCGAACTGCCCGCGCCCATGCTCGGCATCGAGCTTCTCGGCCACGAGCTTCACGAAATCCTCCTTGGCGGCATCGTGCAGGTCGCGGCGCGGCTCGATGGCATGACGCGCCGTATTGGCGCTCTCCCTGACCCGCGCCGGGCGGTCAAGCCCGAGGTCGTGAGAGCGTTCATGCAGCTCCGATGAGACGAAGCTTAAGACCGTCCGGAAGGCGCCGTTCTCGTCGCGCTCGACGAAACGCGCCATGCCGCCATCGGCAATGACATACCACAGTCTTGCGTGTTTCATAGGTCCAAGCTCCTGACTCATTAACCGCATCAGACTAGCACACCAGGGCGGCGCTACGAGCGCGGCATCGCCGTACGGCCTGCGCTTTCTGCGCCCCGCGCTCCCTGAGCCGGTCATGGTGTTTCCCATTCTTTTCCCTGCTCATGTTTCGTCGTTGCGGCGCTTATGCCGCGATCAAGCTGGTTTCCGGTTCTGGCGGTTCTCGACGAGATCCTCGACCACGGCCGGGTCGGCAAGCGTCGAGGTGTCGCCGAGTTTGCTGAAGTCGTCCTCGGCGATCTTGCGCAGAATGCGGCGCATGATCTTTCCCGAGCGCGTCTTGGGCAGCCCAGGCGCGAACTGGATCAAATCTGGCGAGGCGATCGGGCCGATCTCCTTCCGCACCAAGTCGCGGAGTTCGCCCTTCAGGGCCTCCGACCCCCTCTGGCCCTCCATCAGGGTGACATAGCAGTAGATCCCCTGGCCCTTGATGTCGTGGGGATAGCCCACCACGGCGGCCTCCGACACCTTGGGATGGGCGACGAGCGCGGACTCGATCTCCGCCGTGCCCATGCGGTGGCCCGAGACCTTAAGAACGTCGTCGGAGCGGCCGGTGATCCAGTAATAGCCGTCCTCGTCGCGCCGGCAGCCGTCGCCGGTGAGGTACTTGCCCTTGTAGGTGGAGAAATAGGTCTCGACGAAGCGTCGATGGTCGCCATAGACGGTGCGCATCATGCCAGGCCAAGCGTCGAGAATGACGAGATTGCCTGACCCCTCGCCCTCAAGAATGTTGCCCTCAGTGTCGACGACCGCTGGCTGCACGCCGAAAAACGGCAAGGTCGCGGAGCCGGGCTTCAGCTTGGTCGCGCCGGGAAGCGGCGTGATGAGGATGCCGCCGGTTTCCGTCTGCCACCAAGTGTCCACGATCGGGCAGCGTTCGTCTCCCACCACATGGTAGTACCACTCCCAGGCTTCCGGATTGATCGGCTCGCCCACCGTGCCGAGCAGCTTGAGCGACTTCCGGCTCGTACGCGTCACGTAATCGTCGCCAGCGCCCATCAGCGCCCGAAGCGCCGTGGGCGCCGTGTAGAAAATGTCGACCTTGTGCCTGTCGACCACCTGCCAGAAGCGGGACGGGTCGGGGTAGCTCGGCACGCCCTCGAAGATCACCGTCGTCGCGCCGTTGGCGAGCGGCCCGTAGACGATGTAGGTGTGGCCGGTGATCCAGCCGACATCGGCGGTGCACCAATAGATGTCGCCGTCGTGATAGTCGAAGATGTATTGATGCGTCATGGCGGCGAACACGAGATAGCCGCCTGAGGTGTGCAGCACGCCTTTGGGCTTGCCCGTCGAGCCCGACGTGTAAAGGATGAAGAGCGGGTCTTCCGCATTCATCTCCTCGGGCGGGCAGTCGTCGCCCACCTTGGCGAGCTCGTCATCGAGCCAGACGTCGCGGCCCGCCGTCCACGGCACCTCTCCGCCGGTGCGCTTGACCACGAGCACCTTCTCGATCCCTTGCACCTTCTTGAGCGCCTGATCGGTGTTGGCCTTGAGCGGGATCTTGCGGCCGCCTCGCAGCCCCTCGTCGGCGGTGATGACGAGCTTCGACTTGCAGTCCTCGATGCGGCCGGCAAGCGAGTCCGGCGAGAACCCGCCGAACACCACCGAGTGGATGGCGCCGATGCGGGCGCAGGCGAGCATGGCGTAGGCCGCCTCGGGGATCATCGGCAGGTAGATGGTGACCCGGTCGCCGCGCTTGACGCCTTGCGCCTTGAGCACGTTGGCGAGGCGGCAGACATGCTCGTGCAACTCGCGATAGGTGATGTGCTGCGCTTCCGCTGAAGGGTCGTCAGGCTCCCAGATGATGGCGACCTGCTTTCCGCGCTTCTTCAGGTGCCGGTCGATGCAGTTGGCCGAGACGTTGAGGGTGCCATCCTCGAACCATTTGATCGAGACATGGGGATGGGCGAAAGACGTGTCCTTGACGCGTGTATAGGGCTTGATCCAGTCGATGCGCTTGCCCTCTTTGCCCCAGAATCTATCCGGGTTCTCGACGCTCTCCTTGTAGAGCCTCTCGTACTCGTCCTCGTCGACGAAGGCGCGGGCTTTCCATTCTTTCGGGACCTTGTAGTCCTTGACCGCGAAGACCTTGTGCTCGGACATCGGCCGGCTCCTCCCTATGCACGCGACGCCATTTCCTGACGCC
>JAENXG010000577.1 GCA_016649675.1 Methyloceanibacter sp. | reverse complement strand
CCGCCGCCCTTTGCCCACGCGACATGACAAACGCGGGCTTTCCGCGCCGCCGGGAAGGTCCCGCCATCGCATTGGGATTGCCAAGGCGACCGTCTCTCAGCATCCTGACCCCATGAATGCTGCCAAGGGTCAGCTCACCATCTCCATCGACCTCGAACTGGCGTGGGGGGTCTGGGACACCATCACGCCAGAGCTTTTGCGCATGGCCGAAGACGCCGAGCGTCCGATCGCCGCCGCGCTGATCGAGCTCTTCGACCGCCACGCTATTCCCGCCACCTGGGCCATGGTGGCGGCACTTCTCGACGAGCGGAGCGCCTCTGGCCGTCCTGGCCCCAAGTCCTGCTGGTTCGCGCCGGACGTCGTCGAGCGGCTCGTGGCCGCCAAGACCAGCCATGAAATCGGCACCCACAGCGGACGGCATGTCTATTTCGACAGGATCGGCGCGTCGGAGGCGGAAGACGATCTCGGCTTTGCGCAAACCATTCACCGGGAGAACGGTCTCTCCTTCACATCGATGGTCTTTCCGCGGAATGAGGTGGGGCACCTTCGGCAACTTGCCGGCACGGGCTTGCGCACCTTCCGCGGACCGGACGCAGGACCTGCGACCGCTATGCGGCGTGTCAGCGCGCCATTAGGGCAGGCGGCCAACCTTGCCGGAAAGGCGCTGCCCCTGCCGCCGCCGGTCGTGGCGGCAACGCGCTCAGGCGGGATGATCGACGTGCCGGGCTCCATGCTGCTGATGGCGCGAAACGGGGTGCGCCGCTTCGTGCTCCCGTCCGTCACGCGCGCCAAACTGAAATCCGGTCTTGCGCGCGCGCGGGCGACCGGCCGCATCTTCCATCTCTGGTTCCATCCCTCGAACTTCTACTATCGGCGCGAGGAGCAACTCGCCACGCTCGACTGGTTCTTAGGCCATGCCGCCAACGAGGCTGGGAACGGGCGCATCGATATCCGCACCATGGGGTCTTATGCCGATCGGAAGACGCCCGATCCGGATGTGGGCGCGGCATTTTAGCGGGGCGTGCCTACCACTTGCCGGTGTTCGGCATCGAGGCCCAGGGCTCCTGCTTCGGCTTTGGCGCGCCCTTCTGCAACAGCTCGATCGAGATATTGTCGGGGGAGCGAATGAAAGCCATGTAGCCGTCGCGCGGCGGACGGTTGATGACGACCCCGTTCTTCAACAGGCGCTCGCACGTCGCATAGATGTCGTCGACCTGGTAGGCGAGGTGCCCGAAATTGCGGCCCTCGCCATAGGCTTCAGGGTCCCAATTATAAGTGAGCTCGACCTGAGCCTCGTCATCGCCCGGGGCAGCGAGGTAGAAGAGCGTGAAGCGCCCTTGCGGGCTCTCCATGCGCCGCACCTCTTTCAGTCCGAGCTTGTTGCAGTAGAAGTCGAGCGACTGATCCACGTCGGAAATACGCACCATGGTGTGCAGATACTTCATCGCGATCGTCTCCTTGCGCAGTCACCCAAGGGCAGCCGCACCCTTAGCGCGGAGTGCGGAGTTGTGGCAAGCGCATCACGCTG
>JAENXG010000184.1 GCA_016649675.1 Methyloceanibacter sp. | reverse complement strand
CCGCGTTCGCAGAAAAATGAACCAGCCCGCGCGTGACACGTTTCGCCGACGGTAGCGCCGCAGATGCAGGGCCAACGGCCCCTACCAGCAGGGTAGAATTTTTGTCGGCCTTAAGGTTACGCCTGAGATTGCCCAGCAGCTTACTCGCCTCCCAAGGTGTCTTGAGCACGCTCCACTCCGGCTCGTGCCGGCTGGCGATATTCATCTCACGCTTGTGCCCCCGTGGAATGAGGCCTCTTTGCGCTGGGTCAAACACGGCTGCGCGTGCAAGCTTAGAGCAGACTCCTTGCCGCTGTCTCAGTGGCGGCCTAAAGCTATGGCTCACTTCTCGAAAGACTTGTGCTCCTTTCTATGGACCTCTTTGCCCTCAATGCCACGCACGAGTTCGGGGCCGGTGTCGCCACCGCGCTCGGCACAGAGTTAGCCGCCCACGAAGAGCGGGAGTTCGAGGACGGCGAGCATAAGGCTCGCCCCCTCGTCAGCGTCCGCGGTCACGACGTTTACGTTATCCAGAGCCTCCACTCGGGACCTGTGGCCAGCGTCAACGACAAGCTCTGTCGCCTGCTCTTCTTCATCAGCACGTTGAAGGAGAACGGCGCCAAGCGCGTGACCGCCGTCATCCCCTATCTCGCTTACGCCCGAAAGGATCGCCAGACGAAGCCGCGCGATCCCGTGACGACCCGCTATGTGGCGGTTCTGCTCGAAGCCGCCGGCGCCGGCCTCGTGATGACGCTCGAGGTGCACAATATCGTGGCGTTTCAAAACGCCTTTCGCTGTCAGACGATTCATCTTGATCCACGCAAGCTATTCGCACGGCAGGCCTTGGCACTGATCGGCGAGTCGCCCGTCGTCGTCGCTTCGCCAGATCCAGGCGGCGTGAAACGCGCGCAGCTTTTTCGCGAGACGCTTGAGGCGAGCTTAGGCCGGCCCGTTGGTAGCGCGTTCCTGGAAAAGCGGCGGAGCGCAGGCGTGGTGAGCGGCGAGCTCTTGGTTGGTGAGGTCGAAGCTGCAACAGTGCTCCTGGTCGATGATCTCATCAGCACCGGTGGGACGCTCGCCAGGGCCGCGAAGGCCTGCCGTGAGCACAAAGCAGGAAAGGTATTCGCCTTTGCCGCCCATGGCCTCTTTGTCGGCGATGCAAGCAATGTGATCCGTCAATCGGAACTCGCAATGACATTCGTGACAGACACCGTACCTCTCTTTCGGCTCACGCCCGATATGGTCGGTCGGCAGGTCCAGGTCGTAACAGCGGCCCCTGTCTTTGCCGAGGCGATATGCCGCTGCCACGCTGGCGGCTCAATCACAGAGCTGCTCGAAGGGCCGGCTTGAGCATCCGAGATTGAGCAAGGGCGATATAGCGCCTCGCCAGAGGCAACCATTTCGATGGCTCACGCGGCTCTGGCTCAAGGAGATGAGCAAGCGCAAGACGCGCGCGTAAGCAGGCTCGATACACCCAATAAAACTCAAGGAGACGTGGGGAAACTGCGTCATTAAGGCGCTGCGCGCATCTCTCGATAAGGCGTTCGCCGATCCATCCAGCGCCGAGCAACTCGCATTCCAAGGCGAGAAACGTCAACTCATCAAAAGGATCCACCAAGCGCAGCTCACGACTGAACTCCAGGCAATCGATGATGACCGGAGGGTCCGAGAGGCAGATATGTTCTGGCCGCAAGTCGCCGTGTCCTTCAACAACACGGCCATGCTTCACTCGGTCCTCGAGCAGAGCCCCATCCTCGATGCCACGTTGCACGCGATCGAGCACACCCTTAACCTGCGCTCCATCCAAGCTAAAACGTGAGTCACGCAGCACGGCTACATTGACGACGTGCTCGCGCGCGAACTGCCGGACATATGCCAAAGGTGATATGTCCGCTGGCTGGCAGGCAGCAAAAAAGGCAATCAGAAGATCTGCCAGAGCCTCAATACTTCCGCTCTGAGGGGTGATGGTGCGATCAAGGATAACGCGGTCGAGCGTGCACGCATCGGGCAACCGCCGCATCTTCACGAGCCAATCGACCGCCTCTCCATGCCCAGCCAAGGCGAGGCGGCCATCATGCTCCTGCGTGAGCGGGACCATGCCAAGATAAACATCGGGCGCCAGCCTGCGATTAAGGCGTATCTCTTCGCGACAATTCGCCTCGCGGGCGGCAAGCGTCGTTAAATCGAGAAATGGACGGCGGACCGGTTTCTTCAGTTTGTAGACAAATTCGCCGGCAACGAAGACCCAGGACATGTGGGTCTCCTTGACGTCCACAACGCGCGGACGATCGGCGTAGGCTCCGCATTTGCTTAAGAACGCCACCTTTTCGGCAGTCGAAATGGCCAAAACCGATCCTCCCTGATCGAGGCCCAGGCCAATCGTTTGTCGAACCAGGCACGTCACGTTGAGCTTGATCAAGGCGCCCGCCTAGTCCCGTATGCAGATTAGTGGCCTGGGACGACTATTGCGAGCGGAGAGCAGGCTTATGAACCAAGCTGGCCATCAGATCCCAGGGGTTAGCGCGCGTCTGGTCACGATCGGCCCGAAGCGGCTTGAGGGCCTGCTGGCCCTACCCGAGCACGCGGCCGGTCTCATCATCTTCACCCATGGCAGCGGCAGCAGCCGGCACAGCCCACGCAACACCTATGTGGCTGAGCGGCTCCAGAGCCGCGGCATGGCGACGCTGCTATTTGATCTCCTCACGGAGGAGGAGGCCAGCGACCGGCGCAATGTCTTCCACATTCCACTCCTTGCCAGCCGGTTGCAGGAAGCCGTTGCGTGGACCGACAGCGACCCCGAACCCGCGTCCCTGCCGGTTGGATTGTTCGGCGCGAGCACCGGTTCAGCCGCGGCCCTCGTCGCCGCAGCCGCAATGCCTGAGCGAATCGCTGCCGTCGTCTCCCGCGGTGGCCGACCCGACCTCGCGGAGGCAGTCTTATCGGATGTTCGCGCGCCGACCCTATTGATTGTCGGCGGTGACGACACCGGTGTGCTGGAACTCAATCGGAGCGCTTTCGCAAAGCTAAGCTGCGTGAAGAGCCTGCTCGTGGTGCCTGGGGCTACGCATCTGTTCGAGGAACCCGGGGCTCTTGACCAGGTTGTGCTCGCGGCCGCTGAATGGTTCGTTCTCCATCTGCAGCGGAAAAGCGATGACGTCATTCGCCATTTTTGAAAACCGCGTCGAGGCCGGCAAGGCTTTGGCCAAGGTTCTCGCCGCAAAGGCTCTTCCCGACCCGGTCGTGCTAGCGCTGCCACGTGGGGGTGTGCCTGTTGCGGCAGAAGTAGCCAAAGCCCTGAAGGCGCCGCTTGATCTCGTAATGGTGCGCAAGATCGGCGTGCCATGGCAACCGGAGCTTGCGGCGGCCGCGGTCATTGACGGCGAAGACGCGCAAATCGTGGTCAATGACGAGGTTTGCGTCCTAGCAGATGTGAGCCGAAGCTACATCGACGAAGCGGCAAAGAAGGAGCTAGCGGAGATTGACCGCCGGGCGAAGCTCTACTTGAAGGACCGTCCGCGCGCGCCCATCGCAGGGCGTTCGGCAATTGTCGTTGATGACGGAATCGCGACCGGCACGACCATGCGGGCCGTCATCAAAGCCTTGCGGCGCAAAGGACCGAAATCCATCGTCCTCGCCATCCCTGTTGCGCCCGCCGATGCCATTGAGGCGCTGCGGGGAGAGGTTGACGACATTGTCTGCCTGGAGACGCCAGAGCCCTTCTATGGCATCGGCCTCCATTACGCCGACTTCCACCAAGTCCCGGACGAGGAAGTCATAAAGAGTCTGGAAGCGCAGACTGCTCCGGCCGAGGCGGGTCAGCCGATTCCCTAAGGGTGGTGCGAAACGATTCCGCCGTACACCCCTTCGACCTTCTGACCATCGCCGCCAAGCGGGGCCACGAGGATCTCCCCCGACTGATCAGGAGAGATGAAGGTCGCGGAAACCGCTTCCCCCGTCTCTTCCACCCATCCAAACAGGAGCCTGAGGCGGGCGGCCAAACGGCGATTTTCCAACTTCGCAAGCGTGGGCTCGTTCGCTGGTGCGCCTAACAGCGTCTTTGCCGCGTCGCCCACAAATCGTACGTTCCATTCCGCCTTGCCGCGCCGCTCGAAGATAAACAGGTGCGAGGCAAGCGGCCCGAGCTGTTCCACGTCAACATCGGAAAAGCTAGGGAAGACTCGTTCGCCACGCCGGATCCGCCAATGGTCCAAAGCCATCTCAAGCGAATGTTCACTCGTCCCCGCTGCGTCAATTCTGGCAAACAGCCGCTTGAGCGACGCAGGCAGCAGCGCAAGAGTTGTCACTGCATTCTCCCCAGGAGAGTAACCAACTAGGAGCTGATCAGAGATCAGTCCGTGATCCGCGTCAATTGCATCATCACTCCGCGTCAGCGCAACGCCGCCACCAGCTGCCCATTGTTGCGGATGATCCGCGTGCCAAAGCCCGCACTCTCGCGATCGAGCGTGGCCTGAAGCCAATCGGTATCGGCAGGGGTCGCTCGTTGCAGTCGGAATTGCCGGGTATGATACGGCACGAGGGTCAGCTCCGAAAGAGCACCACTCCCTTCACATCGAGCCAGATACATGAGGGAAAGATCGCCCCGATACTGCTCCCAGCCGGAGATGCCCTCGTAGTCGGTAATGAAATCCCCGCAGCCGTAGAGGATCAGCCGCTCCCGGTAGACCTCGAGGGCGCGCGGATGATGGGATGAATGGCCGTGGAGAACATCGCAGGCGCCTGCATCGACGAGAGCATGCGCAAAAGCACGCTGCTCCTCGGGAACGTCGTGACCCCAATTCGAGCCCCAGTGGATCGAGACTACGACGAGATCGCCGGGTCCACGTGTCGCGAGAATGCGTTCGGCAAGCTTGCTTGCGCTTGCTAGCGAGAGGTCGGGCAGCAAGCTCACGCCGGCCTCGCTCTTGCCCGCCGCCCAATCTTGGGGAATCCCACTCGTGACAGCTCCGAGGCCAAAAATGAGAACCCTTCGACCCTCGGGCAAACCGATCGCCGCGGGCTTTTCTGCCTCGGCCTGATCGAGCCCCGCGCCGGCCATGAGGATGTT
>JAENXG010000365.1 GCA_016649675.1 Methyloceanibacter sp. | reverse complement strand
TGGCTGCATACCCTGTCGCGTTGAAACCTTCGGTGCCGCACTCTGCCTGACTACCCGCCGTAATGCCCCATGGAATGATAACAAATTCCGGACTCTGAGCCTTCAGGGCCTGCAACGACGCAAGGTCGTAGGTGTAGGCATCGGCACAGACGAGCATGGCGGTTCGACCAAAAGGCGTTTTGGCGACTTTTATGTCTGAAAGCGGCCCTGGGCTATAACTGCACTCGTCGACACCAAACGCGGAGCGGCAGGCGCCTTGATCGAAAGCATTTTTGACGACGTTGTGCTGCCGATCGTGCAGAACGATCTCGCCCTGGGGGTTGATCAAAATGCCGGAGTCGTACGCGTGAAACGCGTTTGCGCCGCCGTCGGCCTTCGGACCCCGCTCCTCAAGACCCGTAGCAACCCAGATTTTGGCGTTGATTGCGACAGCGGCAAACTTCGACGCTCGTACCCCCGGTATGGGATCGGCATCAGTGAAAGCCTTTGGATTTAGCCAGCCAAAGGATGAAGCTTCGGGAAAAATGACCAGCTCCGCGCCCAGTTGTTTAGCCTGCTTGGCGAACGCTTCTATCTTTTGAAAGTTGCCGACATCCGACGCGTCGAGCTGAACGAGAGCAACTCGAATCGACGAGCCATTCTCATCCCCTTCTGCACGGACCGGTAGCGCCGCGACAAGACAAATGATCAGGGCGGATGCGAAATGACGAGCCATACCCCAATTCCTTCTCGTGAGTTGGATCGTATCTTATTAAAGGGGAACGGTCGGCGCCAAGAGTCTCGCGTCGGCGTTTGCCAGGCGGCGACTTCATGAGACACCGCTTCGAATGAAACGCTCTAGAACAACTCAGGCAGGCGCTCTTTCAGCTTGGCGGCGAGAGCGTCGAGCGGGTTCTCCTTGATCGGCTCGATCTCGGAGAGCGCGCTGGCGAACGCGGCCGGCGTAAGCGCGGCGATCGGCAGCACCCGGCACCAACCGTTCCGGATAAGGAAGCTCCGATAGTCCTGCTCCTCGTCGGTGAAGCGATGGGCGGCGGGGGCCACTCCCACCACCGGCAGCCGGGCAGAGACAGCTTCGGAGATCATGGTGCTCGAATCCTCGGTGCAGACGATCACCTCAGCCTTGGCGAAGATTTCGGGCAAAGTCCCCGGCCCTGCCGTGCGGTAGTCGATGAAGCGGGCAATGACGTGATCGTCCTTGGCAAGCTCGGCGATGCGGTCGGCCACGGAGGAAGGCGTCCGCCGCGAGGTGGAGACGAGCCAGCGCGTGCCCCAGGTCCTGGCGATCTCAGCGATGAAACCGAGCAGACGCTCCCACTCCTCACGCCGATAGCGGAAGGGACCGGCATTGCCGCCGACAAGCAGGCCGGCGACGCGCGGGTGAAGCTCGGGTCCGTAGCGCGGCACGATTGCGGGACGGCCGAGCGCATCGGGATCGATGGAAGACGGCTTGAGCACGACCATGTGCCCATCGCTGCCGGCGTCCCTGGCGTAAGAGGAGATGACGAGATCGAAATTCTCAGGCCCGAGCCCGCGCAGCAGCGAGCCGCAAAAGATGCTGGGCACGCCGAGGAAGCGCGTGACGCAGATATTCGGCATCAGGGTCTCGCCGCCGGCCGAGACCACGAGGTCGGCCTTGGGCAGCGCGTCGGCATCGATGCGATAGGCCATGCGCAGCATGCGCGGCGGAAAGAATCCCTTGGAGTTGATGCGGAGCCGCAGCCACCGCGTCGGCGCGATCCATTTGCGGATCACTTCAATCCGCGTGACCTCGACGGGGCGGAGACGCGCAAGCGCCGCGATCACCCCTTGCGCGAGGTGGTAGTGGCCGGGCCTCGTGTCGGCCAGGAAAATGACTTTGAGGGGCGTCACGTGACTGTACCGTCCGGCCTTCCTGCTTGGGCTCGATGAAGCGCGCGCCCCGCGTCATAGCGCACCCTTGGCGCCCGCTTCAAAGGCTCGTTTTCAGGCCGCTTGGCAAACGGACCGCGCACCACCACAATCGGCGCGGGAAAGCTTCTAGGAGGCAAAATTGGCGGACAAAGCGGCTAATGCGGATGCCGATTGGATCCTGAAGGCGATGGTTGCGGTCGCCGCGGCCGATGGCCGGCTCGGCGCCGAGGAGATCAGCCTCATCCAGCAAGTCTATAAGGACCAGTCAGGCTGGATGCTCACGGCTGACGAGATCACAAGAGCTGCCGAGAGCAAGGGCGACCTCCTCGCCGAGTTCGCCGCGGCGGGGAAGATGCTCGACCAGGGAACCAAGGAGGAGATGATCAGGGCCGCCTATCTCGTGCTGCTCGCCGACGACCAGATCGCCGGGGAGGAGCGCAAGAAGCTCAAGGACATCGCCGCCGCGCTGCAAGTCTCCGAGATCCATTTCGGCGCGATCCTGGAGGATCTCGCCATCTGGCTCGCGCAGCAGAGGAGCTAGAGCGAAAAACCTTCAGCCAATTGCAGGCTCTTTCGCGCCTCCTGGCTGGCAGACGGCACCGGCTCGGCAGTGAATAGCAAGCGCTGAACTTCCCGGTGGTAGGCAGCACTTTCGGCAATCACCTGCACATGGTGAAAGCCGCAGCGCTCCAGCAGCCCCCTGACGAAGGCCTCCTGCCCTTGGCCAAGCTCCGGCAGGAATTCCGTCCACGAGCTTTCATCCGCCGTGCCGATCTCGAAGACCAGCACCTTGTTCACGCGGGAGGCGAGCGCCCGC
>JAENXG010000444.1 GCA_016649675.1 Methyloceanibacter sp. | reverse complement strand
GAATATGGTGTGGAACCGAGCCGCTTCGTCCTTGAGATAACCGAGGGCGTATTGTTGGAGGCGACGGAGCATACCAACTTGATCCTGGACGCCCTTCGTTCCATCGGCCTTAAGACTGCGCTCGACGATTTCGGGACCGGATATTCGAGCTTGGCCTACCTTTGCAATTTCAAGTTTGACAAGATCA
The DNA here is from genome assembly GCA_016649675.1 of Methyloceanibacter sp. Classification (GTDB taxonomy): domain Bacteria; phylum Pseudomonadota; class Alphaproteobacteria; order Rhizobiales; family Methyloligellaceae; genus Methyloceanibacter. The sequence continues at coordinate 2,080 of JAENXG010000444.1, read as the reverse complement.
AGATCGACCGCTCCTTCGTCCGCAGAATCTCGAGAGTCGACATTTCGCGGACAATCGTCCAATCGGTGGTCTCGATCGGCCGCGTACTGGGTATGGACATCGTTGCCGAGGGGGTCGAGACCGAGTTTGAAGCAATGATGATGACGAAATTAGGCTGCACAGAATTGCAGGGGTACTACTTTTCGAAGCCGATCGACGCCGACCAAATGACCAAATTACTCGGCTGCTTCCGGCCAAAGCGCGCCGCCGCCTTGCTAGCGCCGGTGCGCGCAGCGCCCTCGCACGGTACCACTGGATAAGCGGCAGATCCCTGAGATTTGCCCTTTCTTGTGTGAGTCACGACATCTAGGATTGGAAAGTCCTAGGAGCCTGTCGTGTCCGCGAACAAGCCTGTGAAGGAGTCTACGCCGTCGCGCCTCGGCAATGCTGACTATCAATGGGCGCAGTTCGACTCCGAAGCCTATTTCCAACACTATTACGGCGAGCCACATCCCGACGACGAACGTGTCATCCGCTACGCGGTAGAGGCGATGAAGCACGCACCGCCGATCGGCGCGGAGCTGGATGTGGTCGATGTCGGCACCGGCCCCAGTCTCATTCCATTTTTCTGCGCCTTGCCTCGAGCCCGGCAGCTGACGGCCTGGGAACATGCGGAAGGCAATATTGCTTGGCTCGAATCGGAACTACAGCGCAAAGAGATGCGCTCGCAATGGAGTCACTTCTGGAGCGTTACGCGCGAGGCATACCTGCCGGATTGTCGTCTTCCCGAAGATCCGATGCCTCTTCTGCGCGCCAAGAGCGTTGTCAGACGCGGTTCAATCTTCGATCTTCCAGAGCGCACATGGGACGCTGCGACCATGTTCTTCTGTGCGGAATCCATCACCGAGCGACAAGACGAATTCGAAGCGGCATGCGCCGCCTATGCGCGTTGTGTAAAGAGAGGCGGTGCTTTGGCCGCGGCCTTCCTCGCGCACTCGGCTGGTTATGTCGTGAAAGAAAGCCGATTTCCGGCTTTGTCTCTATCTGCCGAGTCAATAATAAGCGCATTCGCGCGCCATGCTGACGGCCTAAAGGCTGAAGCCATTGGCATCGTCGAACGGCAAGTTCGCAGCGGCTACTCCGGCTTAGTCTTCCTGACCGGGAACGCACGCTAACGTCGAGCTGCTCACATGTGGTCCGTCTGCGTACAAGCGCTCGTTCCTCCGCTTATCGGAGGCTCACCAGGCGACCGATCCCGGCAGTTCGTTCGCGATCCGCGGTGGCGAAAGTTCGCGTCCTCGATTCAACGTCAGCGCCGCACTGATCGGCCAGCGTGTTTGATCAATCTGTAGACGCTGACCGCTGCCCAGACGACTTCGATGACAGCGGCGGGGAGATTCCAGGCGGTAATGAGCAAAACGGGATCAGAATTGCGGCGACCAGAGGCCAGCGGGTATCGCCAGTCTTCCGCCATAAGCCACCCCTGTTGGTTCGCGTATGCGGCGACCGCTTTCTGGTCAATGGAGGACGGATTTCGAGAATACGTTCATTACGATCACGCCTGCCGTAATGAGGGCCATGCCAATGAGTGCTGGAACGTCCAGCGCCTGCTTAGCCCAGACCCAGGCAACGGCCGTTATCAGGACGATCCCCAATCCAGACCAGACGGCATACACGATCCCGGTCGGCATCGTGCGAAGCGGGAATGAGAGAAGCCAGAACGCGGCGACGAAACAAACGACCGATATGATGCTTGGGAGTGGCTTGGAAAAACTTTCGGATGCTGCGAGCGCCGTAGTGCCAATCACTTCGGCCAGGATCGCCGCAGCCAAACACAAGTAGATCGTGACAAGACTCATCAAGCCCTCCTTGTTCAGGTGGCAGGCATTGCAGAGCAGAATGAGATTTACCGGCTGACAACACTCAGATCAAGGAGGCTCAATCGCCAGCGGCAATGTCACGGTAACTCGGATAGCTTTGCGGTTGGTCGCCGATTAGCATCATCGGATGAGACCGATATCGTTTAAGCGCCACCGCTTCCCGCCAGAAATCATCCGCCACGCAATCTGGCTCTATGCCAGGTTCACGCTGTCCTTTCGGG
>JAENXG010000168.1 GCA_016649675.1 Methyloceanibacter sp. | reverse complement strand
GTGAAGACGAGGCTGCACCGGGCGCGACGCATGCTACGAGCGGCCCTTGGCGAGCACATTGGGGCAGCGCTAAAGGATGCGTTTCCTTTCGACAGACCGCGCTGCGACCGCCTGGTCAAAAAAGTGCTGGACCAACTTGGCTTCCCATTTGCGAAATCGGTTACGCGGGGAGCCCGTTGACGTAGTGCTGCGTCTTCAGTCCGCCCTGATCGGCATTGCGCCACTAGAACGAGGCGACTGAAAATGGATGACCGATCATCGGCGAGTTGAAATGTCCGCTATGGGTCAGAACCGACAGAGCGGACTTCGGAGCGCAGGGGCTGCTTTCTGGCTCAAAGCGGACGCTCGCAGTACCCGGCTCCCGTTGGCGTTCCCGCGATCGAGATCAAAGGAAGGATAACGCGCAGACGGCTCCGTGTTCCCCAGCTCAGTGGCGTCACACTTATCCGAGCGAGCGTAGGTATACGCGTAGGTAGATGAATGCTTCCGCTTAGATAATTAAGCTTTATCCGTCACTTAGTAGGTCAATATGGCGGAGGGAGAGGGATTCGAACCCTCGAGACGGTTGCCCGTCTACACACTTTCCAGGCGTGCGCCTTCAACCACTCGGCCACCCCTCCTGAGAAAAGCAAGGGGCGCACTATAGCGAAGCGACCTCCCGGTTCAAGCAACCTGCCACACAAGCCGTTTGTTCACGCACTCTTCAAACAGCGCTGATTTGAACATGAGGCGGCAATGGCTTATGTAAGCGGACAGCGCTCATCAGTCACGAATGGCCATGCTCACCCTGTTACGCATCTTTGGCGTCTGGCTCCTGTTGCTTGCCATGGTCGCCGCCGTTATCGACGCCACCAAAAGCTTGGCGGGCGGTGGCGCGTGGGTTGTGACGCCCATGGGGGACCAATGGGCTGCGCTCAGCCCTGAGAGCCTTGCTGCCGCCAAAGCGGCGGTCGAGGCCAATGTCGGCGCGTTCCTGTGGGACCCGGTGATTACCACCATTCTGCACGCGCCGACTTGGGTCGTGTTCGGCATCCTTGGCGTGCTGCTCTATTGGCTTGGCCAGAAACGGAAGCCGGTCGAAGTCTTCATCAACTAGCGTGCATCAATTCGGGGGAATTTGGCGCCTTGAAACGGAGGTCTCTATGTTCACCCTGAAGCGCAAACCCCTGTCGATGCCAGCGCCCGGCGCGGCGCTCCCCGGACGGCCGCAACCGATCCCGACGGCCAAGACCCACTTCGTAAGCGGCGCTTCCCTCAAAGGCCCTTACCCGCAAGGCGCGCAAACCGTGCTGTTCGGGCTCGGCTGCTTCTGGGGCGCCGAAAGAAAGTTCTGGCAGGTGCCGGGCGTCGTCGTGACGGCCGCGGGCTATGCCGGCGGCCCGACGCCGAACCCGACCTATGAGGAGGTCTGCTCCGGGCAGACCGGCCATAACGAGGCGGTGCTGGTCGTCTACGATCCGGCCCGCGTCAGCTTCGAGGAGCTGCTCAAGACGTTCTGGGAGAGCCATGACCCGACCCAAGGCATGCGCCAGGGGAACGACGTCGGCACGCAGTACCGCTCAGGCATCTACTACACGACCGAAGAGCAGCGGCGCGTGGCGGAGGCCTCGAAGGAGGCTTACGGACGTGCGCTTCAAGCGCGCGGGCTGCCCCCGATCACCACGGAGATCCTGCCGGCGCCGGAGTTCTATTTCGCCGAGGACTACCACCAGCAATATCTTGCCAAGAACCCGCATGGCTATTGCGGGCTCGGGGGCACGGGCGTCTCCTGCGCGATCGGCACCGGCGTCCAGAGCAGCGCCTGACGCTTCCCGCCACTCAACTGCGGATGAAGCCGACGATGTCCTTGGTCTTGGCCAGGATCGGATCGGCAATGGCATGCGCGCGGCGCGCGCCGTCGGCCAGAATGCGGTCGATCTCGATCGGGTCGGCCATCAAACGGCGCATCTCGGCGCCGATGGGCGTGAGCTTGCTCGTGGCAAGCTCGGCCAGCGCCTCCTTGAACGTCGAGAAGGTCGCATTGCCGAACTCGGCCAGCACCTGATCCTTGCCCGTCTCGGCCAGGCCCGCATAGATGCCGACGAGATTGTCGGCCTCTGGCCGGTTCTCCAGCCCCTTGACCTCCGACGGCAGCGGCTCCGGATCGGTCTTGGCCTTCCTGATCTTCTTGGCGATGGCGTCGGCGTCGTCGGTGAGATTGATGCGCGTCATGTCGGACTCGTCGGACTTCGACATCTTCCTGGTGCCATCGCGCAAGCTCATCACCCGCGTGGCGGGGCCCGTGATCAGCGGCTCGGGCAGCGGAAAGAAGCCGCCTGGATAGCCTTCTCGCGCGATCGTCTTGGCGAAGTCGTTGTTGAACTTCTGCGCGATGTCGCGGGCAAGCTCAAGATGCTGCTTCTGGTCCTCGCCGACCGGCACGTGGGTCGCGTGATAGAGCAGAATGTCGGCGGCCATCAGGTTCGGGTAGACATAGAGCCCGGCTGACGCGTTCTCGCGGTCCTTGCCCGCCTTCTCCTTGAACTGCGTCATGCGGTTCAGCCAGCCGATCCGCGCCACGCAATTAAAGATCCAGGCGAGCTCGGCATGGCCCGAGACCTGGCTCTGGTTGAAGACGATGTGGCGGGTGGGGTCGATACCTGAGGCAATGAAGGCCGCGGTCACCTCGTGGGTATTGTGGGCGAGCTCGTCGGGGTCCTGGAACACGGTGATGGCGTGGAGATCGACCACGCAATAGAGGCAGTCATGCTCGGCCTGCAGCGCCACGAATTTGGTGATGGCGCCGAGATAGTTGCCGAGATGCAGATTGCCGGTCGGCTGCACGCCCGAGAAGACGCGGGTCTTGGTTTTTTGCCTGGTCTCTTGCATCGGCGGGTTATGGCTTGGGCGCGGGGCCGGCGCAAGCTCTGGCGCTATTCGTCCCGCCCCGCCGGCGTCCCGCCGTGCGAGCGCGGCGGTGTGTGTGCTCCGCGCTCGCTATAGGCTTCGGTATCAGCTGTTCTTGGTGACGACAACTTCGAGATAGGCGCTGGGGACGACGAGCGTGCCGTCCTTGGCCACGTTGAATTCGTCGAGCAGAGCGTAGAGATCGGCCTCAAGCGCCTCGCGTGCCTTCGGATCGATTGCAGCGAACGCCTTCAGGACCGGGCCGTAATAGGTGCGGAAGACTTCGACCCAATGCTTGGGCGACTTGTAGCGGAAGGCAAAATCCTTGCTCTCTGCGGCGACGGTCGCCTTCGCACCGAACAGGTCGTCGAGACGGCCCTTGGTCCCCCACAGCGCCGGGGACTTCACGCCCGGTGCCGGGGGGACGTATCTGCCGATGGTCTTGAACAGTCTGCCGATGAAGCCCTCAGGCGTCCAATTGGCGAGGCCGATCTTGCCGCCCGGATGGCAGACGCGGATGAGTTCGCTCGCGGCCTGCGCTTGATTCGGCGTGAACATGACGCCGAAGGTCGAAAGTACGACATCGAAGCTCCCCTCCGCGAAGGGGAGATTTTCCGCGTCGGCTTCCTGGAAGGTGACCTTCAGGCGATCGGCTTCGGCACGTGCGCGGCCGCGCTCAAGAAGCGAGCCGACGTAGTCCGTCGACACAACGTCGGCGAAGCGGCGAGCCGCGGCGAGCGTCGCATTGCCGTTGCCGGCGGCAACATCGAGGACGCGCTGGTTGCTGCGCAGATCGACGGCCTCGCAGAGCATTTCGCCGACAATCTGCAGCGTGGTGCCGATCATGGCGTAGTCGCCGGAGCTCCACGCGATCTGCTGGCGGCCCTTGATCGTGGCGAGATCGACGGTGGCTTGTGTGGTTGTTTGAACGTTCATCGTTCTGTTCCTTCGTCTGTGGTTCGACTGGCACAATCTTAGGCAGCTTCGCTTGCCTCGGCCGGGTCGTCGCGGACAATGACGGTGGTGACGACCGGAAAAATCTGGTCGCCGGGCATGCCGACACGCCTGGCATGCTCGCGGATCGATTCAGGATCCCGCGCCTGGTAGGTGCAGACGGACCCGAGCCGGCCGTCGGGCTCCTTGACCACATAGCTGCGGATCCAGCGAACACGGTCGGACATTTCTTCGTTACCGATCTTGGCCGATTTGACGCCGGCGGCCTCGAGCTCCTGGACGTTCGCCCATGCGCTCGGGCGGCGAATGACATAGAGATCCATGACTTTTCTCCTGTTTGGGGGGCATCGCGGTGTTGCGAAGGGACGTGTTCTTAAGCCAATGGGTTGCAGCCACGAATGATCCGGCGTCCGCAATGCTTGACACCGCGTCCGGGATTGAGGAGGCCTCTGACGGAGCGTCCGGGCGGAATGATCAAACGTCCCGGCTAGAGAGGCCCGATGGGTGCCGACGCGCTTTCCGATGTGCTGAGAACGGTTCGGCTGACAGGCGCAACGTTCTTCGACGTCGTGGCCGCGGCACCTTGGGCCGCCGAGTCGCCGCCGCGGGAAATGATCCTGCCGAAAATCCTGCCGGGTGCCGAGCATTTGATCGCCTATCATGTGATCACCGAAGGTCGTTGCTTCGCCAACATTGTCGGCGCAGAGCCGATCGCGCTCGAAGCGGGCGAAGTCATCGTCTTCACCAAAGGCGATCGGCATGTCATGTCGAGCAGCCCCGGCATGCGCCCCGATCCGGGCGCACCGAGCGCGCTCGACGCTATTACCGGCGGCCAGTTGCCGTTCTTCATCAACTATGGCGGCGACGGGCCAATGGCCAAGCTCGTCTGCGGCTACCTCGCCTGCGATGCGCGGCCGTTCAATCCGCTTCTCGAGAACCTGCCGCCGGTGATCAAGGCCGCAGACCCGCAAGACACCGATACCGGCTGGCTCGGCCAGTTCATCCGTCTGGCGATGATGGAATCGGCGGACAAGCGCGCCGGCGGCGAAAGCGTCCTGGCCAAGCTGAGCGAGTTGATGTTCATCGAGGTGGTTCGCCGGCATCTGGAGGCCTTGCCGCCGGAACAGGCGGGATGGCTCGCGGGTCTGCGCGATCCTTTCGTCGGCAAGGCATTGTCACTGATGCATGGGGCGCCTGCGCATAACTGGACGATCGAGGAGCTGGCGAAACAGGTCGGCCTGTCGCGCTCGGTCCTCGCCGAGCGCTTTAGCGACCTCCTCGGCCTGCCGCCGATGCAGTACCTCGCCAAATGGCGGATGCAGATCGCATCGGGGCTGTTAAGCGGCGGCAGCGCCAATGTGGCAACCGTCGCCACCGAAATCGGCTACGAATCCGAGGCGGCCTTCAGCCGCGCCTTCAAGAAGATGGTGGGGGCGCCGCCCTCGGTTTGGCGTCGCCGCGTCCGCCCAGACGCCTAGTGTCTGATTTTGCGATCCGTCAGGACCTAGGCGCAGGCGGCTTCCATCGCGCGGAACTGCTCGGCGATCGCCACCGTCCGTTGGGCCATGGCGAAGTGCAGCCGCGCGACCATGCGCCCTTCGACCACGATCACGCCCTTCTGGGCGTTCTCGACCTCGCCGAAGGCATCGATAACCTTGCGCGACCAGTCGACCTCCTCTTCGGTCGGCGAGAAGATCTCGTTGCACGGTCCGACTTGGCCCGGATGGATCAGCGTCTTGCCGTCCATACCGAGGGTGCGGCCGCGCTCGCATTCCTCGCGCAAG
>JAENXG010000130.1 GCA_016649675.1 Methyloceanibacter sp. | reverse complement strand
GAGAAGAAGATGGAGAAGCACAACGAGGGCATTCGTTTTTCCGAATGCCCTCGTTGTGCTTCTCCATCTTCTTCTCTAGGGGACGCAGCTCGTCCTCGATTCTCTCTGCGAGCGCCTCGACCTGGGCCAGAGCTTCTGACCCACGCCGCGGCCTTGCGCTTACATGACGCGGCCTTGCGCTTACATGATCTTTCATTTTCGCCACTGGCTGGCCATCTCGGAGGCGAAGTCGCGGTATGAGCGCAGAGGCCGCCCCAGCATGCCCGTAAGGCGCTCTGCGTCACCTGGGGCAGGGATCAGGCCGTCGGTCTGGAAGCGCTCGATCATCATTCGTATGTCGTAGGCCATCCAGCTCGGGGCGAAACCCCGCATCGTCTGCTCGAAGGCGGCGATGTCGTCGCCAGCATAAGCGATGGGCCGGCCCAGCACCTCCGACCAGATGCGGGCGACGCTGCTGCCCGTCAGGAGGTCCGGGCCGCCCAGGTCGATCCTGTCGAGCGGAAGCGGTCCTGAAGCCTGTTCGCGGCGAAGCAGCTCAATGGCCGCGATTTCGCCGATATCGCGCACGTCCACCATGGCGAGGCCCTTGTCGCCGATCGGCATCGGGTAAATCTCATGGCCCGAAATCGCGTCCTTCAGCCTCACGTCGTTCTGCATGAAGTAGGCTGGGCGCAGGATCGTCGCCTGGAGTCCAATTGTCTCGATCATCCGCTCCACCGCGTACTTGCCAGCGAAATGCGGGACGTTCGTGTAGACATCGCTGTGCATCACCGAGAAATAGACAATGCGCTCGATCCCGGCCTCGCGCGCGAGGTTTAGCGCGATCAGGGCCTGAGTGAGCTCATCAGGAACGACCGCATTGAGCAGGAACAGCGTGCTGATGCCCTTCAGCGCCGCGCGGATCGCGTTCACATCGAGAAAATCACCTTGCGCGGCGCTGACGCCGGCAGGCAGCTTGGCTTTGACGGGATCGCGCACAAGAGCGCGGGTATCGGCGCCGCGCGCAGTGAGTTGGGCCACGACCTGGGTCCCGACCGTCCCTGTAGCCCCGGTTACGAGAATGGTCATGAGAAGCTCCCCATCGTCATTCCAGCCCCTCCTCGGCGAGCGCCCGCCGCACCGCGGGTCGAGCAGCAACCCGGTCCAAGAAAACCACAAGCCGGGGCCACCGGCTCATATCAATGTTGTGAATCTTCGTCCAGTTCAGGACCGCATAGGCGTAAGCATCAGCGATCGTGAACGTGTCGCCTGTGAGATAGGGCTGACTCCCAAGCTGGCGATCCAAGATGTCAAACCGCTTCGACAAGTTCTCAATTGCAATTTCGCGTCCTGCAGCGCTGGTGCGAGAGTCCCAGAGAGGCGCGAAGCCCTTGTGCAGCTCGGTGGCAATGAAATTCACCAGTTCCAGAAAGTGCCACTGCGCCATTCCCTTCGAGACGACTAGCCCCGATTGGGGAGCCTTGTCGGCGAGGTATTGAAGCACAATCGCATTCTCAGTCAGTACCCCGCCACCGTCGAGTTCGAGCGCGGGAACCGCGCCTTTGGGATTGATGCTGAGGTAATCGCGACCGCTTTCTGTCTTTTTTGCAACGAGGTCCACCTTTTCCAAAGCAAGATCGAGCCCCGCTTCTGCAGCTATAATGTGGGGTGCGAGGGAACAGGCCGCTGGGGCGTAGTAGAGCTTCATAAAGGCCTCCTTCTCTTCTGATCCGGGGTTTGTGCGACACCCCCAAGGGCTACACTATAGCCAGCAAGACCAGGGGTTGCACCGACGAGAAACCAGGTCAGACGGCGAACAAATTCAAAGGCGGGAATCGCGAACTGATTCAAGGCCAGATTCGGGCGAGGCTTGAGCCGCGGTGACCTGAGGGAGGTCGTCAACAGTGCCTATGCGCGTTCGAGACGCGTGGCGACGGTGATGCGAGAAGAGCCCCGCCAGCCAGCGAGAAACGCTTACCAGAAGAGCGAGGACGAGAGCAAGCGGCCAGGCAAGCCAGATTCACCAGCTCTCGCCGAAGGGTCTAAGCTCGACCTCGAACGTCCAGGCCGAGCGTGGCTGCTGTGCAAGCCACACCGCGGTCGCGGCCATGTCGTCGGGCTTCAGGAAAAAGCTGTCCGGCTTGTCCGGCATTTTCCGCCGCGTTCCGGGCAGGTCCACCACCGCATCAATCACGATCAAAGCCACATGAATCCCCTGCGGCCACAGGCTGCGGGCCATGGACTCGGCAAGGCTTCGTTGCGCCGCCTTGGCCGGAGCGAACGCAGCCGTCCTCGGCCCGCCTCGGCGCGACGCGGTCGCGCCGATGAAGATGATGCTGCCCGACCCCACCGCCTTCATGGCCGGGATCACCTCCCGACTAGCCGCCAGGGCTCCGTAGGCGTTGATCCGCCACGCGGCTTCGAAATCGTCGAGGGTGATGCTCTCAACGTCGCCCCAAACGCCTGACCCGGCATTGTAAACGAGTGTCGCGGGGTCGCCCATCTCGGTGCGGATCGTGGCGAAGGCTTGGGCGACCAACGACGGATCGGAAACGTCGCAGGCGTAAGGCCGCGCGTCTGACAGCTCCCGCGCAAGATCGCTGGTGAAGTCGGTGCGCCGCGCGAGCAGGGCGACGGCCATTCCGGTTCGGGCGAAGGCGCGCGCCAGCGCCGCGCCGTTGCCTTCGCCGACGCCGACTACGGCACATACGGGTTTTCTCATCCACCTCTCCATCCAGCGCACTCACGTTCGTTGCTCCCCGCCCTCAACCACCTGCGCGCCTCAACATCGACGGGGAATGAAAGAAAGACCCGGCGTCGAAGTGAGGCAGTTCCCAGAAAAGCGCTGGGCCGTGATCTGCCCCTTTCGAATGGCATTCCACCTGGGCAACGGTACGGGCTTCAAGGCGTTCACCGGCGAGGGCGCGTGGCCGCTTGCGCGCATTCCAGAAGGTCGGAGGAATGCACCCGGTCTCAAAGTGATGGTTTAATCATCTTCGTCGTCTTCAAAGACTGACTTTGGGTTCGCCTTCACCCATTCAAAGGCAGCGACAAGCTCCGCACGGCTAAACCATGGAAATCTGGACAACCCCCAGACGGCGCACAAACTGGTATGGCGACGTGGAGCGCTGGCACCACCGCGCCAGTGGCGCACCTGAGCCAGAGCACGCCTTGGCACCGCGCCAGTGGAGCACCTCATCGCCTGGCATCCCCGCGCCAGTGGAGAACTTGACCAGTACGCGAACCAAGGAGTTGGTCCAGCGATGACGACTTTCAAGCCCGGCGCAAGGATTCGCGTCGCGGCGATCTTCCGCGACCCTGCGAACCGCGATCAGCTCCTCGACCCGGAGATCGTGAGCCTCCGCGTCATGGACCCGCAGGGCGAGGAGCGGGACATGACGCCAGTCCGCGACGACGAAGGCCGCTACCATGAGGACGTGCTCGCTGATATCCCTGGTCGCTGGTGGTGGCGTTGGGAGGCTGATGGCGGCATCGAGGACGGCTTCTTCGACGTGTCGCCGCCGAACATCCCCGAGGAAGCCGAGCTCAATATCGAGCGGAAGCAAGCGCACGAGCGTGACGAATTGCTCAAGGCCGCCAAGGCTCTCGGCAAGCGGTGACCCAGCTGCTGAGCTGTTAGTCGTTCTTTCGCGGCGGCCGCACCTTTGCAACAGACGGGAGAGAAGCGATGGCTACTTGGTCACTTTGCGGGAGGCACACCGGTCCCGACAAACCCCCAACGCCGGTCTTTATCAACCTCGACAACGTGCTCACCGTGGAGCGGCAAGGCGACCTAACAACGGTCGTCATGGTGGGCGGCGAAAAGGTCTACCTTGACACCATGCCCGAGACGCTTATTGGCGCTGGCGCTCACGCGGGTCCTTTGTAGCTTGCAAGCCTAACGGGGGCGCAGCCTCCCGGAATTTCGCTAGAAGCGAGACAATAAGGCCGACACCAAGCGAGGTCGACGCCGTCATCTTCGACATGATTGCGGCCGAAGCGGCGCAAGTGCCTGACGACACCAGCCTCGACCATCTGTGGTCGGGCGTGGAGCCCGATTTGAGGAACTGGCGCTAACGTGGCAACGGCTTGCCGCCAACCTCGAAAAGGCGATGGCTTTGCTGGACCACTTCGACCCGGACAAGAAGTCTGGGTAGGTCCGTTCGCCCCCACTACGCTTGTTATCGTGCACCCCCGCTTGGCCTATAGGCGGCGGGTTTTGTCGCCCTCTGGCGCGCTGAAACAAAATCGAGCCAGCGGAATTAGGTTGTATTGTGTACTGAGTATAGGGAGAAAACCCATGAGGACCATCGCCTACGCTTTAGCACTTGCTCTCGGAGTCGCCTTTACCGCGTCAGCCTTTGCTGGGGACGTAACCATGGCCAAGACAAAGGCCGACTGCGATAAGGCTGGCGGAATGTGGGACGCGACAACCAACACCTGTACGGCGAAGCAGTAGCAGCCGCCGATAAAACCAGAGCCCCGGCAAGTAGTCGGGGCTCTTCGCGTTTAGGTGCGCTGGATCAGGCGCGGCTTTCTGCCCTCGGCCTAGCGGGTTGATAACGGCCGAGAGGTCGCTACCTATGGGGCAGTGGCGGGCGACAGTCCCCGCCAGCCACAGGTTCCCCCCATCAGAGGAACCGGGAGAAGCCCCCCGCAATCCTCCGCGTTCGGGGCTTCTTCTTAGGAACCCAGACAGCGCGACGCAGTTGTTTCGCCATGCGCTCCACCCCGACAGAGTGTCGAGACCACGCGATGCACTGCCGCAGGATGGCAGCCATAGCCCCACAGGCGCTCGCCATGGAGTTCGAGAGGCTGGCGCAGACGTGGGCTCGATTAGCAGACGACTTGGAGCGTGCCCAGGCGTTGACGGAGAGTCGTCCCGAGTCCCTAGGCAACGTCGGTGCGGTGAGGCAGCGGGCCTAGATTGTCCCCATGTATGCCTCGAAGCCTGTAGAAGAGACTTCGAGAAGGTTGCGCTAAGCAGAAACTTCCGATGTCGAGGCCACTCAAGCTACAAATCGTCGAGCAAGCTCGCGCTCTTATTGCAGATGAGAGTCATTGGTGTCGCGGTGAGCTTGCCCGAGACGTGAACAGTATGGGAGTTTGCCCAACGTCGGACAGCGCAATGAAGCGCTGCGGTCTAGGCGCACTGATCGCGGCGGCTTACCAACTCACCAGTGACTACCGTGGCGCTCACGACCTTGCAATCCTAGCCCTGCGCCCACTTCATGGCAGCGCCACCCTGGTGCATGTAAACGACATGAGGGGTCACGCGGCCGTGCTTGCGCTGTTCGACGAAGTTATCGCAGCGGTGTAAGCGAGGCTTCGGCTCGCGGTGTGCTTCCCCCAGCCGGAGTCCCAGACTGGAGCCAGTTGCAACAGGGTCCGATCCCTATGGCTAGGGTCTCGGCACAGAAGGCCGTGTACAACAAAGGCTCGCCCCCTCTGAACGACCATCGCAGAACGAGTTCCGTGCCTAGACCTCGGTCTGAGCGGCTTTAGCCCTTATGTTCGCTCTTATAGAAGGACTCAGCTTTGCCAAGATTGCTAGTTGGGTTCTTCATAAAGTTGGCTTTGGCCTCCTGGCTGCTGAAGCAGTAGGTCTTGCCTTTGATCGTCGAGTTAACGGAGCAATCTGTCTGTACGTCCTTGTGATTGGCGAGACCCCAGGAACACATGTTGCTGAATTCGCCAGTCGCGGCATAAGCCGTGGTAGCAAGCCCCAGCATGAGGGCGACCGCAAGTGCGGGAGGTAGAAACACTAGACATGGCTCAATTCCTTACGAAGCACATGTGAGAACGGCTCACACACCGCCCCTCTACACCAACGTCCGATTGCCGTGCTTCGTTCCTGTGTTGGTTCAGCCGATGCGGCCCTGGGGAGCTAAGAACCCCTGAGGGAGTGCCATCGCAGCGGGGTAAGTAGTACTGCGCCTCGCGGTGTGTTTCCCCCTTGGAGCCTCCCGGTCGGGAGTCGCAGAACTAGGGAGTCCACCCATCTGTGGGGTCTCGGCACAGCCAGCCAGAGACGGCCCCAGGAGGCTCGTCCTGACCACAGCCCTCGCCTAGCTTGACCTGACTGACCTCTGCGGCCACGAACCAGCCGGTTCCAGGTCAAGCAAGGCTCGCCCCTAATGGTCGCATATCTGGGCTCGCTCCACTTGGCCTCACACGCAAGGGCAATCTCACTGGAGAGGGCCAGCAAGTCAGTATGCGATGGCTTGCCTCGACCTCGCGGCGGCGCCAGTGTGGATTCGAAGTGGAGGGTTACCTGTCGAGAGAGGCCGCAGGTCGTCAATATTTTTTGGAGCACGGGCTGCCCATCCCGCAAGAGCGCAAGAAGGGGAACTGTAGAGCGGCAAGGAGATTCGAACTCCGCAGGTTTGTACTTTGTGATCAGTTCGGCAAGATCAGCCACCGTTGTTTCATCGAAGTACCATCGGCCCACTCCCGTAAACATGGCCTTCCGTCCCCCTCGCCAGCAGCAATTGGAGACAGCCCTAGCGTTGCTCTTGGCTCAGCCCTCGGCGTCTGCGGCCAGGTCCATCTCCGCCGCAAGCCCTTGGAAGTGACGCTCCGTTGGCTCCTGGGCCAACTGAGCTGCCAGCCTTGCCAAATACCGAAATCGGAATGCCTTCAGGAGATAGCGCTCCCGTTGCGCCTGGCTCAACCCCTTGCGACGCGCTGCCCGGTCCATGTCAGCGGCGAACTTTCGATGTTCTTGCTCGGCATCGCGTTCATTTCCGTGGCAGAGGTGGCAGAGTCTGAGGATCATCGTGGGCTCAGCGGCCCAGCACTGATCGGGACGGCTTCAGGACGTCTAGGCGTCCAAAGCCAAATTCCTCAAGGCCAACTTCTGAAGCGTCTCCGGG
>JAENXG010000194.1 GCA_016649675.1 Methyloceanibacter sp. | reverse complement strand
GACCGGCATCGAAATGTCGGTCTCCCATACCACCCGCAAGCAACGCAAAGGCGAGAAGGACGGGAGGGACTACCACTTCGTCGACCGCGACGCCTTCACCAGGATGCGCGATCACGGCGAGTTCCTGGAGTGGGCGGTCGTTTTCGACAATTACTACGGCACCACGCGCCAGCCGGTGGAGCGCGCCCTGGGGCAAGGTCGCGACGTGTTGTTCGACGTGGATTGGCAGGGCGCCTCGAGCTTGCGCGCCAAGGCCGGAGACGACGTCGTCACCGTCTTTATTCTTCCGCCCTCGGCGTCGGACCTCGAGCAGCGTCTTAATGTGCGCGCCCAGGACCCCCCGGAGATCGTGCGGCGGAGGATGCTCGGAGCGAGCAACGAGATCCAGCACTGGGACGAATACGACTATATCGTCATCAACCATGATGTGGAGTCTTCGGTCGCGGCGGTGCGCGCCGTCCTCGCCGCCGAGCGCTTGCGCGGCTCGCGGCTGACCGGCCTCAAGGATTTCGTGCAGAACTTGCAGGCAGAGCTATAGCGCTGTCGCCTTATCCGTTGTGAGCGCGTTGGCGATGCGGCAGAAGTCGGCCACGCTCAGCTCCTCGGCCCGCGCCGTCGGTTCGATGCCGAGCCCTTCGAGAAACGCCTCGCTGTCGGGCGCGAGCTTTCGCAGCGATGAGCGGAGCATCTTGCGCCTCTGGCCGAAAGCGGCGGCCGTGACCTTCTCCAACTGACTCACCTCACAAGGAAGCTCGGGCGCGGGTCGGGGCACGAGCTCGACCAGGGCCGAGTCGACTTTGGGTCTCGGCGTGAAGGCCTCGCCCGGAAGCGTGAACAGGATGCGCGCGCGGGTGCGCCAGCCCGCAAGTACGGCAAGCCGTCCAAAGTCCTTGCTTCCTGGCTGGGCCGTGATGCGCTCGGCGACCTCGCGCTGGAACATCAGAATGAGCCGGTCGAACCAGGGCGGCCAGGGCGCGGTCTTCAGCCAGCCAATGAGCAGCGGCGTCGCGACGCTGTAAGGGAGGTTGGCGACGATGCGGGCAGGCGAGGGGAGGGCGAGGGCGCCATAGTCCACCTCCCTGGCATCGGCAGCGACGATGTCGAGCCGCCCGGGATAGAGCGCGGCGATATCGGAGAGAGCAGGAAGGCAGCGGACGTCCTTCTCGATGGCGACGACGCGGGAAGCCCCTTCAAGCAACAGCGCGCGGGTGAGACCGCCGGGACCTGGGCCCACCTCGACGATGGTTGCGCCCTCGAGCGGCCCGGCGGCGCGCGCGATGCGGCGGGTCAGGTTGAAGTCGAGCAGGAAGTTCTGGCCGAGGCTCTTCTTCGCCGACAGGCCGCAGGCGCGGATCACCTCGCGCAGCGGCGGCAATCCGTCCGGCGTGCTCACGCGCGCGCCTCGGCCGTTCGGCTCATGGCGTCGGCCAAGCGGAGCGCCTCGATGAGGCTCGTCGGCCTTGCCTTGCCGGTGCCGGCGATGGCGAACGCCGTGCCATGGTCGGGAGAAGTCCGCACGAAGGGCAGCCCGAGCGTCACGTTGACGCCCTCCTCGAAGGCGAGCGTCTTGAACGGCACGAGCGCCTGGTCGTGATACATGGCGATGGCCGCGTCGTACGTCGCCCGCGCGCCCGCGTGGAAGAGTGTGTCTGCCGGATGCGGCCCGGTGACATCGAGGCCCTTCCGCTTTGCTGCCTCGATCGCCGGCGTGATGATGTCGATCTCCTCGCGGCCCAAGCTCCCGTCCTCGCCGGCATGCGGGTTGAGGCCGGTGACGGCAAGACGCGGCCGCTCGATGCCGAAGAAGCGGCCGAGATCCTTGGCGGTCGTCTCGATGACCGCGAGGATGAGGTCTTTGGTCAGTGCGCGCGGGACCTCGTGCAAGGGGATGTGGATGGTGACAGGGACCACTTTGAGGGGACCGCTCACCAGCATCATCACCGGCAGTAAAGCCTGCCCATCGGTAGAGGCGAGAGAAGCGAGATACTCGGTGTGGCCGGGGAAGGCAAAACCCGCGCGATAAAGCATGGCCTTGGAGATCGGGTTGGTCACGACAGCGCGCGCCGCCCCTTGCTGCACGAGACGCACGGCGCGCTCGATCGACTGCTTGACTGCGGGCATTGCGGCCTGGTCAGGGCGACCGGCAATGACGTCCCCTGAAACTTCGACCGGGATCAGGGGGAGGGCGTCCGCGAACAGGCCCGCTGCCGCCTTGGCATCGACGATTTCGGCAATCGGTACGGACAGGCCTAGAGCCTTGGCGCGGGCGGCAAGCACGGCCGCGTCGCCGAGCACGACAAAGGGCGGAATGGGCTCGCGCCGTCGCGCGGCCCAGGCGAGAAGCGTGATATCGGGCCCGATCCCGGCAGGATCGCCAAGGGTGAGCGCAAGCGGAGTTTCGGGGAGAGCCATGGCCCTGGGGCTAGCACGAAAAGCGCCCGTAGAGCGCTATCGCCTGAAGTTCTATCGCGAAAGCGCTCTAGCTTACTGCTTTAGCGTGGTCATTTCGGAAAACCGGTTTCCACATTTCCGGATCATGCCCTAGCGGTATTCGACGAAGGCGTCCTGTCGGAGATCGCGCAACAGGCGCTCGGCGCGGATCCCCATCTCCTCGTTCATCAATTTGCGCGTCGTCTCCTCGCGCGTCTTGTCGTCGCCCCTGAACGAGCGTTTGCCGCACACCGCGTAGAGCTCGACGGCGGAGGCTGAAAGGGTGGGGGGCGTCATCTGGCCGATCTTGGCGTTCATCACGAGTAGCCGCGCCGGCTGCGCCAGCGAGCCGGGCTGCTGGTCTGCCAGCGTCTTCACGCTCGCCCCCTCGACGCCTTTAGCGAGGTCGGCGCAGGTCTCAAAGCGGGCGCGCAAGCCCTCGGCCGCAGCAAGCCTCGAGGCGATGGTATTCTGATCGGCGCCGGCGGGGAATTCGTACTTCACCTGGCGGAGCTGGAGCGCGGTCTCTGCCGGAACGCCTCCGCCTTCTCCGCCGGTGCCGGCAAGCGCCTTGTCGACCTCGGCGTCGCCGATCAGAACGTCGTGGCGAAACTTGCGGCGCACCACTTCTTGCCAAACGAGCTGCGCCTTGATGCGGTCTTTCAACGTCCTGACGTTGACGCCGGCGCGCCCGAGCGCAGTGGAAAGGCCATCGACGGTGAGATTGTTTTTCTTTGCCATGTCCTCGAGGATTTTCGACACATCGTCCTCGTCGGCGGAGACGCCGAGCTTGCGGCCCTCTTGCATCTGCAGCCGCTCATCGATGAGCATATCGGTCCCCTTCTTCTTCAGGGCGGCAGAGGGCTCCTCATGCGTGGTGATGGCCAGGAAGCGCTCGCGCTGCTCGATGTCGTAGTCCGAGATCGGGTCGTCATTGACGAGCACCGTGATCGACACCTCCTGCGCTGCTCCCGGACGCACGCCGCCAAGCAGGACGACGGTAAGCATCAGCGCGGCGATAAGTCCGGCGCAGCAAGGAAGCCGCGCGCCCGTGCCGGTCTTGGCCGGTGCGATGGCGTCACGCGCCTGACGGCGAGCAAGCATGGCCACCGTCCTAGAAGTTGGTGTCCGAGGCACTCGGGCCAAGCAGGCTGGAGGCGTCGGTCTGGAACGCATAGGAGCCGAGATATTTCAGCGAGAAGTTCACGAGGAAGCGCTGCTCGGGCACGATGTCTTGGTCATGAATGAAGGACCGCTCGTAGGTCACGGCGAGCATGAAACAGTCGTCCTGGTAGCGTAGGCCTAAGCCTTCAGTGATCGTTTTATCGGTTTCGAGATTATAGCGGAGGTTGCCGAGCAGCGCCCAATCTTGGGTGAGTGCCAAAGTCCCCTGGGTCAAGACTTCCTGACGCGTCGCGCCGAGAGCCAAACCTGGCTCGCCACTGACGTCGGCATAGTTCACCCCCAACTGGATGGGGCCGTAGTTGGCCGATGAGCCGAGATCGGTTCGTTCGATCGCAAACGTAGACTGGTTGAAGCGGCTTTGCGCGGAGAAGTGGAGATTGCTCGCGGCCTGCAGGTACAATCCACCGACATAATCCGACGCGTCCGTGGCAAGACCACTCGTGGCATAGAACGCGTTGTCGTACGCATTCTGACCGGCGATCTGATAGCTCTCGCCGAACACCGCGCGGGCATAGGCTCCAGATGCGAGCTGGGCAGTGTAGCGCATGCCCACATTGGCGCGTGTGCCGGTCTCGATCCGGTCGTAGCCCGAGAATTTGTCGATATCGAACAGAAGCGTGTCGTCGAAGACGAGGCTCAAGGCGTCTTCGTTGGGGATCGCCTGCTGGTTGCCGACCGTGTCGGGTCTGGCGATGATCTGACCGATCGGCTCGAAGATGTGGGTGACGTTGCCGGTGGTGGCGACGAAGGGATAGCGATATTCGAAACCGCCGATGGCGTCGCCGCGCGAGACGAACCCGTTGCTCGGGTCTTTGGTTACAAGATTCTCGGACCCGTTCAGCGTGTTGCCGTTGACGCCCGCAACATTGTAGAGGTCGCCGCGCAGCCGTGCGAACGGCGTGTAGACCTGACCGATGCCGTCAATCATCTGGCGACGCCAATTGGCTTCGACGATCAGTCGGTCGGAATCTGTGCCATCCTTGTTGGAAAAGGCCATGGCGTTGGAGTTGAAGCTGAGCTCGCCGCCGATGATCGGCTTGTTGACGATGTAGTCGTAATCGATGACCGGATAGACCGTTGCGTCGGAGAAGGGCTCGTCGGAGAACAACAGGCTCTTCGTGTTGTAGAACCGGGTGGAGAGATAGTTCCGGTCGTGCAGGCCTTCGAGATAGATTTGATCGACGCGATCGGTCTTGATCTTGCTGTCGAGGTTATAGAAGCGCCGGAAGGTATCGTCG
>JAENXG010000337.1 GCA_016649675.1 Methyloceanibacter sp. | reverse complement strand
GCCAGATTTTGCCCCGCGATCTCCATCAGTCCGAGGGCATCGTCCAGCTCGCGATAGGCCAGCAAGCCGGCGTCGGAGGTGATATCGGAGCCGTGGAACTCGAGCTTCAGTCGGCGGTCGAAATTGAGCCGAGGAGCGTTCAATTCCGATTCACCCGTTGGGTGCGCCATGATTGCCCTCGATCCAATGATATACGCTACTGAATCTTATATCTGAATCGCCGTGAGAGCGCTGCAGTTCAGTGCTTCATCCGGGGAATGCGGGCTAAGGAGTGATTGTCCGCGGTATCGTAGGCTAGTTCCTACGGTTTAGCCCGCGAAGGGATTTAGGTGAGCCAGCATAAGGAGATTCTAGAATGTCAGTCGGGACCATCATTCTCATCATCTTTGGTGATCGCATTGTTGGGCGGCTTTAGTGGAATCGGCGGAGGCCCTTTTTACGGTACTGGCTACTACGGGGGCGGCGCCCTCGGCGTTGTGCTTGTTATTCTGTTGATCTTGCTCCTGCTTGGCAAGATTTGACTCAGCCAAGATCACCGGCCTCCGCACAGCCCTAGCGTCATATGGGAACCCGTGAACCTCGTCGACGTTAAGGAAGTTTCCACACATTTCTCCTCGTTCCGAAGTTAAAAGGAAATCACATGCGTCCCCTCGTCGAACCCCCGCCCACGTTACGCTGCATGTGCGGTGGCGAGCTGCGGCTCAAGCTGATCGAGCCGGCTGACCGCAGCTTTGGAAAACAGAGAGAAATATTCGTCTGCACAAACTGTGGCCGGGAGCAAACACTCCTCGCCGACCGGAACCCCTATGTGGCTTTCGATAGCCGAAGGGTATCGACGTGAATTGGCGCGTGACTCCTGCTACGGCAGTGAGTGCAGCAATGCAGCCTCTGAGGCTTGGCTAACCGCCGTGACCTAAATGTACCGATCGCTTGGCGCCGGGCCAATCTCGCGGTCAAGGAACTTGGCGGCAGGTAGCAACGTTGCTACCGCTCTAGAATACCTGCCGTATCCCCATTTCTTCAAAGGAGGTGAACACGATGTCATCTACTGATCCCGACCTGCGGACGGGCGCCAACCGGAGCACCTCGGCGGGCACGACCACCGGCGATACTGAAGACTTGGCCGCGCAGGTCGATGCCATCCGCGCCGATATCCAAAACTTGACGTCAACGGTCGGTCGCATCGCCAACAAGCAGCTCGGCCGCGCACAAGACACCGCAATCGAGACGGCCCGGGAGGCCGAAGAGGCGATCAGGCGCAACCCGCTTTCAGCGGTGGCCATTGCTGCAGGCCTCGGCTTCCTGTTCGGCGTCTTCACGCGGCGCTAGAGGCGACATTCATGCTGCGCTCAGCGCTTGCGCTGCTTTCCACCCTGCAGATCGGTGCTCGCGTAAAGGAATCGTTCCAGCGCTATCTCCGGCAGGGCGTCGTCATTGCCGTTGCGGCGGGATTGCTCGTCGCCGCCGCGGTCTTCGGCCTGCTCGCGGCCTATCACGCGCTGGTCTCGATCTACCAGTTCAGCGCGCTCCAGGCGGCGGCGATCATGGCGGCTTGCTTGCTGCTCGTTGGGCTGATGGTGCTCGTGATCGTGCCGCTCATTGGGAGGCAGGCGAAGCGCGCAAGCCCAGCTCCCCTCGTCGCGACCGGCGAGGGCACTGGCCTGGTTGATCAGGGCCTCGGCAAAGTCATCCAGCAGATTGGTCCCGTGCCCTTGATGGCCATCGCCTTCCTCGCCGGGCTGCTGCTGGTGAGGCGGAGCAAAGTCACCAGCGCGTCGATCAGGTCGAGCGCCCGCTGATGGCGTGAGAGCCCCCAGAGCACGACGATCGGCGTCGGCTCGGACCTTCATCGAAACCAGCAGCGCCGTCACTGAGTATGCCGGGCTTAAATTACGTGAAAAAGATAAAGCAGGATAATGACCGAGATCGGCACGCCGAGAAGCCACAACACAATACCGCGCATCGGTAGGTCCTTTCTAGACTGACTAGGGCTTAAGAACGCATCCACTGCATTCGCGGTTCCGATTGGTAAGCGCGCAGGTTAGCCAACTTGTGTCGTGACATCAGCCAATTAAAGCTACTCAGAGCCGCGGCGGATCATATAGCCAATGAACACGCCAAGGCCGAGGGCGAGGATCAACGACGCCGCGAGGTTATCCTTCATAAGATCCTCAGTATCATGCGCCGTGTCGCCCGCAAGCTCACGTGCACGACCCCACTGGCGGTTCGCTATCTTGCCGAAGGCGCCGGTCAGCTCCTTGAGATAGGTCCGCATGTTGTCGAGCTGGTCGTAGAGGTCATCCGTATCAAGCTCCTTAATAAACCCGCCCGCCTTGCGTTCAGCCTTGCTCCAGCTCACCATGTCTATCTCCTCTACGAGTCTTCCTGGGGTGCGCCCGCCTGATTGGGGACGAGCATAGCAGAAACGGCTCGGGCCGATCCCCGTTCCAATTTTCCCCGGTGTTAGATGGGGCCACGACCCTTTCCGTGCGGCACGCCTGTCAGATCAAAGCTTACCCATGAGAAGTAGTACGACGAGGATGATCAGGATGATGCCGATGACACCGATGCCGCCGTGACCGTAGCCGTAGCCGTAACCGCCGAAGCGGCCACTGAAACCACCAAGCAAGAAGATGATGAGGAGGATGATGAGTATGAGTCCGATGGACATGATTTATCTCCCGTTGCAGCACCTAACCGAACATTGAGCCTCTTCGCCCTTGATCGGAATTTCTCCTACTTCTTCTCGATGGAAATACCGCTTTGGCCGACGTTGATCGCGGTGCCAGTGATTCTGCCGCCCCAAGCGAAGGCCATCCGCCGAGTACTTGTAGGGCAGATGGCTATTCGGTCGTCTTTCCGTCGAAGTGTTCTTCGTCCGCCTCTGCGTCCGCCTTGGTGGCGTGTACTACGCCATCGCGATGGTTCGGCGGAGCGTAGAGCGTGTAGAGCTTCATCGGGCCTGACGGGCCGTTGATGATGTTGTGGCG
>JAENXG010000295.1 GCA_016649675.1 Methyloceanibacter sp. | reverse complement strand
TGACCGGGGACAAGGCGGGAAATATCTGCTCCTGCCGCCCGGCTATGACGGGCCGGTGCCGGATGGCGGCTACTTCGTCGGGCGTCCCACCACCACATCTGTCGCTCTGCTCGGGCGCGCCTTCCTCGTCAATAACGACCCGAAGCCGACAGTGGATGTCATCAAGAAGACGCTCAAGATCTACCCTTACGTGCCGGGGTCCTATGGCACGAGCATCGGCTCCTTCCTGACCGGCAAAGGCCCGCTCGCCCCGTTGAGCAAGCCGGGCGCGCTGAATTTTGTCGAAGGCACAGGGCTCGCCATCAACACGATCCCACCCAACGACTTTTCCTATTACGAGATGCTCGATGCGCTCGTTCAGGAGCAGCCGGCCGAAGCGCTGCAACCGGAGATCGGCGGCCAGTTCGCCGCAATCGGCATCGTCAAGGGGAAGAAGTTCGCCCCCGATGCGCGCATGAAGAAAATCCTCACCGACGCCATCGCCATCGGCAACGCCGCTGGGCGCACGGTCAGCTTTACGCCGCGCGAGTCCGAGGGCTTCGGTTATTACAGCCCAACTTCGAAATGGCTGAACCCGCTCTTCGTCAGCGGCTACGATTTCATGCGGCCGCCGCCCGAGATCACCAAGGAGGGCGTTAAGCCATTTCCCTATACCGGCGCCCGCACGCTCGACGCGCGCGCCGCCTTCTTCTACGTCGCCACCGGCGTCACGCCGGCGATGATCATGCGGCTGCCCGATATCGGCTCGCAATATCTCTTCGGCATCCTCGACCAGGCCGGAGAGCCTTTCGACGGCGCCAAGACCTACAAAGTGACGCTGCCGCCGAACATCCCCGCGGCGAAGTTCTGGTCGTTCACGGTCTACGACAACCAGACCCGCTCGATGCTCCAGACCGCGCAGCGTTTTCCGCGGGCCGGCAGCCAGAGCTATCCGAGCCCTGCCGCTGAGTCGAATGCAGACGGATCGACAACGGTCTATTTCGGCCCGAAGAAGCCTGACGGCGTGAAGGACGGCAACTTCATCCAGACCGTGCCCGGCAAAGGGTGGTTCGTGATCCTCAGGCTCTACAGCCCGCTTGAGCCGTTCTTCGACAAGACCTGGCGCCCAAGCGAGATCGAGAAGGTCGCCGGCTGACCTGCAGGCAGGAGGAGGAATGAGGGTCTACGCAGTTCCAGAGCTCAAGCTTTGGCGCTTTAGCCGGTGCGGCAGAACAGCGATCAGCCCAAACGCCATCAGCCAAGCAACGGGGACCGCGCAAGCCCGACGAGAGCCGCGTAAGATAAGCGGTCGCCGCTGTACTTAGACCAGTCTTGATGCAGATTGCGTTGGCAAACCGACTATATGACGAAGCTCTACGATCTCGGCTTCAGGCTGGCCCAGGCCGGTATCCGTGGCGAAAGACCCCGCCGCGCCTGGACGGGCATTGATCGGCTTTCGGTTTCGGCCGCTTGAGCGGCGGGCTTGACTCCCGTACATAGGCGCGATGCAGTGCTGAGGAGTGGAGAGCATGATGGATCTGGCCGAGCTGAAGAGGGTGGCAAACGCCATGGTCGCGCCCGGAAAGGGCGTTCTCGCGGCGGACGAATCGGCGGGCACCGTGAAGAAGCGCTTTGAGGCGATCGGCGTCGAATCCACCGAGGAAAATCGGCGCGACTATCGCGAGCTCTTGTTCCGCTCCAAAGGCATGGCCAACATCTCCGGCGTGATCCTGTTCGACGAGACGATCAGGCAGAAGGCCAAGGACGGCACCTCTCTCGTCAAGGTCATCGAGCAGGCGGGCAGCTTCCCGGGCATCAAGGTGGACAAGGGCGTGAAGCCTTTGCCGTTCTGCCCCGGCGAGGTCGTCACTGAAGGCCTCGACGGCTTGCGCGAGCGGTTGATCGAGTATCGCGATCTCGGTGCCAAGTTCTGCAAGTGGCGCGCCGTGATTGAAATCGGCCCTGGCATCCCGAGCTATAACTGCATCAAGGCCAATGTCCAGGCGCTCGCCCGCTATGCCGCGCTCTGCCAGGACGAGACCCTCGTGCCGATCGTCGAGCCAGAGGTGCTGATGGACGGCGACCACGATATCGGCCGCTGCTACGAGGTCACCGAGCTCGCGCTGAAGACCCTGTTCCAGGAGCTCTATCAGGCGCGGGTGAAGCTCGAAGGCATGGTGCTCAAGCCCAACATGGTCGTGCCGGGCAAGAAAAGCGCCAAGCAGGCCTCGGTCGACGAAGTCGCCGAGATGACCTTGCGCGTGCTGAAGGAGTGCGTGCCAGCGGCTGTGCCGGGGGTCGCCTTTCTCTCGGGCGGCCAGTCGGACCTCGATGCGACCGCGCGCCTCAACGCCATGAACCGGCTTGGCGGCGGACCCTGGAAGCTCACCTTTTCCTATAGCCGCGCACTGCAGGCTGCGCCGCAAAAGGCATGGTCGGGCAAGGTCGAGAACGCGGCCGCGGCGCAACAGGTCTTTGCCCATCGCGCCGCGATGAACGGTCTCGCCTCCATGGGCAAATGGTCGCCCGAGCTCGAGAAGCAGGCGGCCTGAGCGCCATCAGCTCATTCGGCCTATATTATCCTTTGATGCAGATGAGCGGCCGCATGCGTGCCACCCTGCGGGCGAGACCGGCTCGCTCAGCGGCGAGAACTACGGCGCTTACATCCTTATAGGCGTTCGGCGCCTCCTCCGCGACGCCGCGTGGGGAGGGGCTGCGGATCAGGATCCCCTTGGCGGCGAGATCGTCCACAATTTGGCGCCCGCTCCATTGGCGCAAGGCGGCATGCCGGGACATGGCGCGGCCGGCGCCATGACAGGCGGACGCAAATGCCTTCTCTTCGTCGCCACTCGCACCGACCAGCACATAAGATCCGGTCCCCATGCTGCCGCCGATGAGGACCGGCTGCCCAGTCTGGCGCAGCGCCTTAGGCAAGTCAGGATGTCCGGGGCCAAAGGCGCGCGTGGCGCCTTTGCGGTGGACGAAGAGCTCGCGGGTTTTGCCATTGGCCTTGTGCTTTTCCACCTTGCAGGTGTTGTGCGACACGTCGAACAGCAAAGCCAAGTGGGCATCGGGGAAAAAGTGACCAAAGACGCGCCGCGCGAAGTGACCGATGATCTCGCGATTGGCCAAGGCACAATTTATCGCGGCGCGCATCGCACCAAGATAGCGCTGCCCAACTTCGGATTTTATGGGAGCGCAGGCGAGCTCACGGTCAGGGAGCGCAATCCCTGCCGCTGCGGCGGCCGTCAGCATCTCCCGCAGGAACTCAGTGCCGATCTGATGGCCGAGCCCGCGCGAGCCACAATGGATGGTGACGACCACCTCATTCATCTTCAGTCCGAAGATGTCGGCAACCTCCTGGTCGAAGATTTCGGCAACGGCTTGAATCTCGACATAGTGATTGCCTGAGCCGAGGGTGCCCATTTCGCGGCACTGGCGCTCCTTGGCGCGGTCGGACACGTAAGACGGCACGGCCCCGGCCATTTGGCCAGCTTCC
>JAENXG010000535.1 GCA_016649675.1 Methyloceanibacter sp. | reverse complement strand
TCATTGCCCCGAAGATCGGCGGCGTGACCGATGATGCAGGCAAGACGGTCGTGCCGCAGCATGCGCTTTCGGCGGCCCCGTCGGTGTTCTTCGATGCCGTGGTGCTGGCTCTCTCGGAGGAGGGCGCGGAGCAATTGGCGACCGAGGCGGCCGCCTCGATTTCGTGCGCGATGCGTTCGGCCATTTGAAGATCATCGGCCATACGCGGGGCGCGGCAGCGCTGCTCGAAGCCGCCGGAATCGCCGACAAGGCGGATGACGGCGTGGTTGTCCTTGCCGGCCCCCGCGACGTGACGGCGTTCATCGCCGCCGCGAAGCAGCATCGCATCTGGGACCGCGAGCCGAAGTTGCGCAGCCCGGGTTAGGCGAGAGCCGCGACCTACGAATTCTGAAAGCTCTCGTCGGAGGCGAATGGCGGCGTGGAACGCGTCGAGCCAGCCTGGTTTTGGCTGACCACGCCTCGCGCGGCCCTTTATCCATTCCTTTAGAAAATCGGGCGTATTCCGTTAACCAATCCAGTTTTGCGTGTGGAGGGTTCGTTGCGGTTTACGCTCATCGGCCTCATGGCCATCGCCCTCATCGGCGCCATCATCTTCTTTATCGGCCCGCTGTTCATTTCTGCCGACGACGTGCGCGACAAGATCTCCGCGCAAGTCGAGGCGGCGACGGGCTACCGCTTGCGGGTCAGCGGCCCGATCCATATCGCTTTGTTCCCCTCGCTTGACCTCGTGGCGGAGGATGTGGGTATCGCGCAGAGCGCGTCCGGCGATGCGCCCGAGCTCGCAACCGCGAAGAAGCTCAAGTTCAGCCTGGCGCTGTCGACGCTCCTGAGCGGCAGGGTGCAGATCACCGAGGTCACTCTGATCGATCCGGTGATCCGGCTGCAGCAGGCAAAAGCGCAAGGCCCGGCCGGTGCTGAAGGGACAGATGGAACCCCATCTTCAGGGAACTCGCCCGCGAGCGCACTGCAAAGGCTGAGCCTCGACAAGCTCCGCATCGAGAACGGCACGGTGATCCTGCCGGCTTCGGGCGGCACGCCCGGCAAACAGATCGGGGCGCTGATGCTTGAAGCCTCGCTGCCGGCGATCGACGATCCCCTGTCGTTCGACATGAAGGCCACGCTCGACGGCAAGACCATGCATGCCGCCGGCTCGATCGGCAGTCTCGGCCACTTTCTCGACGGGGCGGCGACGCCGGTCTCCGTCGCCATCGAGGCGCCGTCTTATCTCGCCGACCGGCTCGCTCTCGTCGGCACCGCGACCTACAGCAACGACACCCTGACGTTCAACCCGTTCACCGCCAAGGCCGGCGGCAACACGGTGAGCGGAATCGCCACCTATAGCGGCAAGATTTTCGCGCTCAATAAGCTCACCGCCAAAGTCGGCGGCAGCACGTTTGCCGGCACGGTCTCCGCCGATCTGTCGGGCGCTGTTCCCTCTATCGCCGCCGCGCTGAACGGCCAGACGCTCAATCTCGATGCGTTGATGGGTAAGTCCGGCGGCTCTGCGCCAGCAACCGGCGCTGGTGGAGGCGCGTCAGGTTGGAGCGATGCGAAGATCGACTTCTCGCCGCTCAGGGCCGTCAACGCCAAGCTCAAGCTCTCTGTCGGCCAGATCATCTCCGGCGCCGTCACGGCCGGCCCGATCGGGATTGAGGCCACGCTGTCCGGCGGCAAGCTCAACGCCGAGCTTGCAAGCTTCAAACTCTATAACGGCAC
>JAENXG010000296.1 GCA_016649675.1 Methyloceanibacter sp. | reverse complement strand
TCGAGATCCGGTGGAGCGACGAGACGCGGCCCGGCACCCGCCTGCTTCAGCCGATCGGCATGGCGCTGATCGCCGTGGCGGTGGTCTGGTGGATCACCTTTTATACCAAGGTGGGCGGCATCGGGGGCGCATGGGAGTGCCTCGTCTACTCGACCGCGCCTTGCCTCGACACCATCACCAAGTCGGAGCTTGCCGGCTATTTCGCCTATCGGCCCTTCTTGATGTGGATCGGGCTTGCGCTGTGGATCGCCGGCATCGTGCTGAGCCCCAAGCGTCTAGAGGTGGCCCCGCTGGCCTGGGCGGCGGTGGGCCTCCCGCTCCTATGGGGCATCTGGATCACCGTGGACAAGGCGCTGGTGTTGTTCAGGTAGCCTCCGGCACATGAAAGGACCCTGTCAAAAAGGGGCCTTGAGCACCTGCTTTGCCAGGCAGCTCTGACCATATTCCTACATCTAGTGGTAACCCCAGCATTGGGGCGACTATTTCTAGCGGCCTTGCCAAATGTTCCTGTCAGAATTTCTTAATCTGGCATTCAGGGCCTGTTCATGGGCAAGTCATGCAGCGCTCATGCGCAGGCCCCATTATCCTATCTCTTAGTTCACCGAAGGAGACGACCCTATGAAAGAGTGGCTGAAACCCGAGATCACCGAGTCTGAGGCTGGCATGGAAGTTACGAGCTATCTCCCGGCCGAGCTCGATCGCGCTTAATTAGCCGATCGTACAAGTTTTCGCTGAATGGCGGTTCCCGTGAAAACGGGGGCCGCCATTTTGCTTTTGGGGGGCCACACCTCCTCCCCACGCCAGCTTCCCCTTGAGCCCAGCCTCGGGCTAGATAGGCCTCCCTCCTGAGAGGCGTAGCGGGCGATGGCGCTGTTCCCAAGCAAGGCTGACACTGACGCGGAAGCAGAGATCGCTGCAGTCCACCAGACACGCTGATGGACATGTTGTGGCCTCTCGTCGCGGTCGTCATCGCCATTCCGGTGCTGGCCGTCGTCAGCTTCATCATGACGCTTGGCACCCGCGAGCGTCTTAAGCGGCTCGAGTTCAGGCTGACCTCCCTCGATTGGCTGGAGTTCAGGCTGGCCTCCCTCGAAACGCGCCTCGCCGGAACGGCCGGCGAAGCCCCCTCGCCCAAGCCCATCTCCGCTCCGGCCCCTGAGGCGCTGCCCGCAGCGGGCGATCAGCCAGACGCAAGGGTAGAGGAGGCGGCGCCCCCGCCAGAGCCTGAGCCGCCTGCCGCTACCTCCACGCCCCCGGCGCCACCGGCTAGACCTAAGATCAGCCTTGAGGAGCGCTTCGGCACTCAATGGGTGGTCTGGGCGGGCGGCATTGCGCTCGCGCTCGGCGGCTTCTTCCTCGTGCGCCAAGCCATCGAGCAGGGCTGGTTCGGGCCTGGGGCCCGGGTCCTGCTGGCGGGCGTCGTGGCGCTTGCGCTGATCGGCGCCGGCGAGGGGACGAGGCGAAAAGAGCTCCAAACCGGGCTGGCAGGCCTCCCCAAGGCGCATATCCCGAGCGTGCTTACCGCCGCAGGCACGGCCATCGCCTTTGCCGACGTCTATGCGGCCTACGCCCTTTACGGCTTCATCGGCCCGACCGCCGCCTTCCTGCTTCTTGGCGTCGTCGCCTTGGGCACGCTGGCAGCAGCGCTGCTCCATGGACCGGCCCTTGCCGGCCTCGGCCTGGTCGGCGCCTTCATCACGCCGCTGATCGTCTCGACCGAGCAGCCGAATTATTGGGCGCTCTATCTCTATCTAGCGGTGGTGACCGCGGCCGCCTTCGCCTTGGCCCGGACGAGGCTGTGGCGTTGGCTGGCGGTCACCGCGGTCGCGGCAAGCGTGCTGTGGACGCTGCCCGGGCTCGACGACTTAGCTTCGCTTACTCCGCACGTGGTGCACGTGGCCATCGGCTTCACGCTCGCCGCGCTTCTCATCGTCTCAGGCCTGTTGTTTGGGCCAGACGGCGCGCGCGGCGAGATCGACCGCGTGTCCTCCGGCGCGCTCGCCGCCTATCTCTTCGCCTCGATGCTTCTCGTCTTGGCGAGCGGCCACGACACGCTCGCCCTTACCCTCTTCGTCGTGCTGGTCGCCTCGGCGCTGGCGATTGCCTGGCGCACTGACGCGGCCGCAGCCGCCGTGCCCGCCGCCGCCATCCTCGTGACGCTCATCTTTTGGCAATGGTCGATCGATTTCGATGTGGGCCAGCTCGGCCTGCCCACAGGGCCGGTGCCTGACAGCCTGTGGGAGCCCGACCAATTCCTGTTCGGGACGCCGCTGACGCTCGGCGGTGCCCTCGCCCTTCTGTTCGGCGCCTCGGGATTTCTCGCGCAAGATCGCGACGAGCGGCCGCTTGTGGCGGTCCTGTGGAGCGCATCTGCGGTGTTCGCGCCCATCGGCATCCTGATCGCGCTCTATTACCGCATCGCCGGCTTCGACCGCTCGATCCCCTTTGCCAGCGCGGCGCTCGTGCTTGCCGGCATCTACGCCTTTGCCACCGACGCCTTGAGCCGGCGCAGCCCCGACGAAGAGCGCGCCGCAAGCGCCATCTTCGCCACAGGCTCGATCGCCTCGCTCGCGGTTGCTCTCAGCCTCGCTCTGGAGAAGGGCTGGCTCACCGTTTCGCTCGCCCTCATGGTGCTCGGCATTGCCTGGGTCGCCGAGAAACGCACCTTACCTGCGCTCCGCTGGCTTGCCGCCGCGGTCACGGTGGCAGTGCTTGGGCGCATCGCCTGGGACCCGCGCATCGTCGGCGATGCCATCGGCACGAGGCCGATCTTCAATTGGCTGCTCTATGGCTATGGCGTCCCGGCGGCCTCGTTCTGGCTCGCCGGCTCGATGCTGCGGAAGCGTGCCGACGACGTGCCCGCCCGCGTGGTGGATGCCGCCGCCATCCTCTTCACCGTCCTCCTCATCGTGCTCGAGGTGCAGCACTACATCGCCGGCGGCGACCCATACGGAAGCGGGAGCGAGCTCGCGCAAGTCGCCCTCGACGTCTCGCTCCTGCTCGCGGTGGTGATCGGGCTCGAGCGCCTGCGGCAGAAGAGCGGCAGCATCGTCCACCTGATCGGTGCGCGGCTCCTTGCCGCCGCACTCCTATTCGTGATCGTGTTCGGGCTCGGCGCCGGCGTCGACCCTTGGCAAACGGGAGAGCCGGTCGGCGGGCCGTTCATCAATCTCGTTCTGCTCGGCTATGGCATACCCGCCTTGCTAGCGGGCGTGCTTGCTTACGTCACGCGGGGCACACGGCCGCGCTGGTACAGCACGATTGCTGCGGTTGTGGCGCTCGGACTTGCGCTCGGCTATCTCTCGCTCGAGGTGCGGACCCTCTTCCATGGCCCGGTGCTGAGCGAGGGCGCGACCTCGGATGCCGAGCAATACACCTATTCTGCCGTCTGGCTCGTCTTCGGCGTGGCGCTGCTCGCCGCCGGCATCTGGTTGCGCTCGCTTCCCTTGCGCGTCGCTTCGGCAGCGGTCGTGGTGC
>JAENXG010000090.1 GCA_016649675.1 Methyloceanibacter sp. | reverse complement strand
GCGCGAAAGCGCATGGAAATCCTCCTCAAGGGACACTGGGTATTTTTTCTTTTGGGGCTAGCTTTAGTGGCCCCTTCGCCCCCGCGTCAATTGAACTTCCGTCCATGATTACTGGGGCAATTCGGCAATCGAGCGGCCTGCGTGGTGCTTATCGCTGATAGCGGTGACGTCATCGCCGTCTTTCGCCCCCCATAATGCCGCAGGCAGAGTATAACGGCGGCGGGCCGATCGCCGGGGTTGCCGGCCGGCACGAGGCAACCGGAGGGCGCCATGACGATCGAGGCTATCTTGCTGCCGATGTTCGCGCAGGTCGCGCTGACCTTCGGGCTGCTGTTCTGGATGACCATCCTGCGGCTCCGCGTGATCCGGCTAGGCGACGTCAAACCGCAACAGGTGGCGCTCAGGGAGCCAGCATGGCCGCCCCATGTGCTGCAGGTCGGCAACGCTTTCCATAATCAGATTGAGCTGCCGGTCCTGTTCTACGCCGTGGTGCTGCTGGCGCTCACCACCGAGACCCTCGACGTCATTCTTTGCGTGCTGAGCTGGATGTTCGTGCTGTCGCGGTTCGTCCACGCCTATATCCATGTCACCAGCAATCGGCTCGACCACCGCACCGCCGTGTTCCTCGTGGGCGCCATCGCTCTCGCTCTGATGTGGGTGATCGTCATCGCCCGCATCCTGCTCTTTACTTCGGCCTGATGACGCCAGGGGCGCGGGCAAGCGCCGCAATCGAGGTCCTCGCCGATATCGCGACGCGCAAGCGTCCGGCGGCTGAGGCCTTGAAGGATTGGGGGCTTGCCCACCGCTTTGCGGGCTCGGGCGACAGGGCCGCGATCGGCAATCTCGTCTTCGACGCGCTCCGCACGCGCGCCTCTGCCGCTTGCGCCATGGGCGACGACAGCCCGCGGGCGCTCGTGTTGCGTACCCTCGTCGCAAGCTGGCACCTGACGCCTGACCAGGTAGCGGCACTTGCCGACGGCAGCCAGCACGCCCCTCCGCCTTTATCGGAAGCCGAGCTCGAGGGGCTGAGGCGCCCGGTGCCGCCCGACGCCCCTGCCCATATCAGGGGCGACTATCCCGAATGGCTCGACCCTCATTTCGAGCGCGCCTTCGGCGCCCGCGCGGGCGAGGAGGGGGCAGCACTCGCCCGGCGCGCGCCGGTCGATCTCCGGGTCAACACGCTGAAAGCCACAAGCGAGAAGGTGCTGAAGGCGCTGCGCCGCTTCGAGCCTTCGCCTACGCCTCATTCCCCGGTTGGCGTCCGCATCGTGCAGGCGGCTGGGCCGGGCAAGAGCCCGCATGTCGAGGCCGAGCCCGGCCACGGCAAGGGCTGGTACGAGGTGCAGGACGAAGGCTCGCAAATTGCGACGCTTCTGTCGGGTGCCAAGCCGAAGGGGCAGGTCATCGACCTTTGCGCCGGCGCCGGGGGCAAGACCTTGGGGCTCGCGGCGCTCATGCACAACACCGGGCAGCTCTATGCCTATGATACCGACCGCCTGCGGCTGCGGCCGATCTTCGAGCGCCTGAAGCGCGCAGGGGTGAGGAATGCTCAGGTGCTTGCCGCGGGCGACGCCGAGGCCCTGGCCAAGCTCGAAGGCAAGATGGACCTCGTCCTGATCGATGCGCCCTGCACCGGATCGGGGGTCTGGCGCCGCCGCCCCGACGCCAAATGGCGGCTCGCCCCGCAGATGCTCGAGGCGCGGCTTGAGGAGCAGGCGGCGGTGCTCGATACTGGGGCGGCGCTGGTGAAGCCGGGGGGGCGGCTTGCCTATATCACCTGCTCGGTGCTGCCCCCTGAGAACCGCGACCAGGTCGAGGCCTTTCTTGGCCGGCACCCAGAGTTCAAGGTCCTGCCTTGGCGGCAGCTCTGGGACGAGGCCCTGTCAGCCCCGCCGCTCCCATCATCAGACGGCGCGGCCGATACGCTGCTGATGACGCCCTTGAGCCACGGCACCGACGGGTTCTTCGTGGCGGTCCTTGAGCGGGACGGGTGAGTTGGTGAAGCGCGGCTTCGCGAATCGTTAGAATCACTTGCCGAGCTTTGCTTCCATGGATGTGCAGAGAGCGGGAGGCGCCTTGCTCAGCTTGAACACCTTGTCGGCCTCGCCGCCCTCAAGCTCCATGTCTTCTCCCTCGCCGCAGCCAAGCGTCATGCGGATCCGCTCAAGCCGCACGAGAACCGAGTCGTCCTGGCCGGCCATGGGCTCGATCTCGATGCCACCCCCGTCGCAATCGACGCCGCAACCGATCCCCTCCGCCGAGGCGCAGTCGCCGCTCGCATAAAGCGTCCCGGTACGGTCTCGCACCTTCGCCGCGAGCGTGAAGTCGTAGCGGAAATACTGCTTCTCGGTGCCGCCGTCCTCCTTGGCGATGAGCGTGGCCTCGTCCTCGCTAAGCGCGTCGTAGCGGAGCGAGAGAATGAGCTCGGTGACCTTCTGTTGGGGATGCTGCTGAAGGTAGGTTGGATCGTAAGTCCTGGCGTAACAAGCTTGAGCGTCGGGGCCAGGGGGCAACAACGCCTTGAGCTTGATGTAGTCGGGTCCGTCGCTGCCAGCCGGAACCTGTCCCGCGAGAAGGAAGCAGCAGCCGACCGTCGCAGCTGCCAGAGGCGGTCCCATGCTTCCCCCGTCCTTCCACCGCGCCCCGCACCCCGGGACGATGGGACCGGCGTGCGGCAAAAAAGTTGGGCAGCGACTTCATTAGCACTTGAAATTGATAACGAGGTCGCTGAAATGACTCGCGCTTTTGACGGACGACAGAGTCGGCGGTTGGCGCCACGATCGATCCGCGAAAGCACGGAGGGGACGCATATCCCATGAACTTGCTTCAGGTCGAGGCCGAAGAGCCACCCAGTCGCTCGCAAGCGACATCCCAACTTCTTCCCAAACCACATCACCCTATCAAATCTATCTCGCCCGAGGCGGCCGAACGGCTCGGGGCGCTGGCGGTGCGCATGGAGCGCTTCCCCCTCGGGCCGCTCACGCGCGCGTTCCGCAAGCGCCACTTCCCCGAGGTAGAGCCCGCCCAGTGGAACGACTGGCGCTGGCAGGCGCGGTCCCGCATCCGCACCCTCGCCGAGCTCGAGCGCATCTTCGTGCTCTCGGACGACGAGCGCGACGCGGTAATCCGCCACCAAGGGTCGCTGCCGCTTGGCATCACACCTTATTACGCGAGCCTGATGGCCCGCGATGATGCCATGGAGCCGCTCCGCCGCACCCATGTCCCGGTCGGCACCGAATATCTGAAGACGCCCGGCGAGGCCGACGACCCGCTTGGCGAGGACGGCCATAGCGTGGTGCCGGGCCTGGTGCACCGCTATCCCGATCGCGTCCTCTTCCTCGCCACGGGCTTCTGCTCGACCTATTGCCGCTACTGCACACGGTCGCGCATGGTGGGCGAGCCTGGCGGCGAGTATTCCTTCAGCCGGCCGCAATGGGAGGAGGCGCTCGACTATATCGCAGCGCATCCGGAAATCCGCGACGTGCTGATCTCGGGCGGCGATCCGCTGACGCTCTCCGACGAGCGGCTCGACTATCTGCTCGGGCGCCTCAGGGCCATCAAGCATGTCGAGTTCGTACGCCTTGGTACCAAGGTGCCGGTGGTGCTGCCGATGCGGGTGACGCGCTCTCTGATCCGCGTGCTCAAGAAGCATCATCCGCTGTGGATGAGCCTCCATTTCACCCATCCTGCTGAGCTCACGCCCGAGGTCACCGAGGCCGCGACGCGCCTTGCTGACGCCGGTATTCCGCTCGGCAGCCAGACCGTGTTGCTCAAAGGTGTCAACGACTCGGTCGATACGCTGAAGACGCTCTTCCATGGGCTTCTGATGCGCCGGGTCAGGCCCTACTACCTCTATCAATGCGACCCGATCACCGGCTCCTCGCATTTCAGGACGAGCGTCGACAAAGGGCTCGAGATCATGCAGGGCTTGCGCGGCCATACCACCGGCTATGCCGTGCCGACCTATGTGATCGATGCGCCCGGCGGCGGCGGCAAGATCCCGCTCATCCCGGACTATGTCGTGGGCCGGGACGGGGACGACCTCATCCTCAAGAACTTCGAGGGCAAGACTTACCGCTATGCCGATCCCGACGGGACGGTTGGCGCAGATCGCATGCAGGGTTCGCTATGATGCGCGTCGCTCTCGTCTACGATCTGCGCGACGATTATCGGGCGCTCGGCTTCTCCGAGGAGGAGATTGCCGAGTTCGACAACATCGGCACCATCGACGAGCTCGCTGGTGCGCTCGAAGCGCTGGGCTGCGAGGTGGACCGTGTCGGCCGCGGGCAGGCGCTCGCGGCGCGGTTCGTCGCCGGCGAGCGCTTCGATCTCGTCTTCTCCATCGCCGAAGGGGTCAAGGGCCGGTCTCGCGAGGCGCAGGTTCCTGCGCTTTGCGAGCTGTTCGACCAGCCTTACCTGTTCTCCGACGTGCTCACGATGGCCGCCTCCCTCGACAAGGGGGTGGCCAAGCGTCTCGTCCGTGATGCCGGCGTTCCCACGCCCGCCTTTGCGGTGGCCGAGGCGAGCGCCAGCGAGCTTGCGGGCTGGGCCGACTTCCCGGCCTTCGTCAAGCCGCTCGCCGAAGGCACCGGCAAAGGCTGCGAGGTCGCTTCGCTGGTGCACAATGGAGACGACCTTGTCGCCGCCGCGACTAGGGTGATCGAGCGTTACCGCCAGCCGGCGCTGGTCGAGCGCTATCTCTCGGGCCGCGAGTTCACCGTTGGGATCGTCGGCAACGGCCAAGAGGCCCGGGTGCTCGGCGTCTGCGAGATCCTGCTGAAGGAGCATGCCGAGGCCAATGTTTACTCGCTCCACAACAAGGAGCTGTGCGAGGACCTCGTCATCTACGCCCCGGCCGACGACGGCGAGGCACGGCTTGCCGGAACGCGGGCGCTAGAGGCCTACCGGGCGCTCGAGTGCCGCGATGCCGCCCGCATCGACTTCCGCTCGGACGAGAAGGGCGAGCCTTATTTCCTCGAGGCGAACCCCCTTGCCGGCCTCAATCCGTGGCACTCGGACCTGCCGATCCTCGCCGCGCAGAACGGCGTGGAGTTCACAGCCCTGATCGGCATGATCCTCGACGCGGGCCTTGCTCGCTACGGGCTTGCCCGCGGCGGCGTTGCCCGGCCCGGTGAGGAGCGCCGGCGGAAACGCGCGTGATGGGGCTGGGCGCGGGAGGCTTCATCCCGGTCCTGCATGCGGCGACGACGAGCCGCCCCGACGAGAGCGATACGCTGATTGCCGCCGAAGCGGTAACAGGTGCGCTTCGCGACCTCGGCTTCGCCACCAGGATCATCGCGCTCGGCCGGGACCTCGCCGAGCTCGAGGCGCTGCAAGCGGCCCGCCCGCTGCTCGTCTTCAACTTGGTCGACGCCGTGGACGGCGACGGTAGGCTCGCGCCTTTCGTCCCGGCGCGGCTCGATGCGCTCGGCCTTCCCTACACGGGGGCCGGCACCAGCGCCTGGCTCGAAACGCTGTCGAAGATCGCGACCAAGCTTAGGCTTGCCCATGCCGGATTGCCGACCCCTGACTGGTCGGCGGACGGGACGGGACTTGATCCTCTCCTCCCTGTCATCGTCAAACCGGTGTGGGAGCACGGCTCGCTCGGCCTCGACGAGGCGTCGGTAATGGGCGGGGCTGCGGCCGCGCAGGCCATTGTCGAGCGCAACCTGCGGCTTCGGACCCAGCATTTCGCGGAAAGCTTCATCGATGGCCGCGAGTTCAATCTGGCCCTGCTTGAAGGGCCGGGCGGCGTCAATGTGCTGCCGATCGCCGAGATCGTATTCGAGGGCTTCGGCTCGGAGGCCGCCAAGATTGTCGGCTACGAGGCCAAATGGGCGCCGGACAGCGAGGCCTATATCGGCACGCCGCGGCGCTTCGGGTTGGAAGCCGACGAGCCCGAGCTTGCCTTGAGGCTGGCGGGGCTCGCTCAAGGCTGCTGGGTCCTGTTCGGGCTCAGCTCCTACGCCCGCGTCGACTTCCGGGTCGATCCGGCAGGCGAGCCCTTCATCCTCGAGGTCAACGTCAATCCCTGCCTCAGCCCCGATGCGGGGTTCGCCGCGGCGGCTCAGGAAGCCGGGCTCTCTTATGCGGACATGATCGGGCAAATCGTCGAGGGCTCGCTTGGAGCCTTGCAAGCCACCGCCTGACATGCTTCGCATCTAGACCATGCTCCGTATCCGTAAAGTGGCAGACGCCACGACGGCGGTGAACCGCTCGGCCATCGAGGCAGCGCAGAAGATCATGCGCGAGCAGTTCCCGCTGATGCCCGACTACGACATCGCCAAGCTGCCCGAGCAGCTTGCCAATCCTATCAAGCACCGCTTCGTCTCGCGGCTGTTCGTGGCCGAGAATGCGCGCGACCAGACGCTCGGTCTGGCCCTTCTGCTGCACGCGCCCGACATCGGCTTCTCCTATCTCGAGCTCATCTCGACCGCGCTCGGCCGGACCGGAGGAGGCATCGGCGCTACGCTCTATGAGCGGGTGCGCGAGGAGGCCCGCGCGCTCGGCACGCAAATCTATTTCGAAAGCCTCCCCGACGATCCGGCGCTCAGCCCAAATCCCGAGATCCGGGCGAGCAACGCGAACCGCCTCAAATTCTATGAGCGCTACGGCGCGCGGCCGATCGCCAACACCGCCTATGAGACGCCGGTGACGCCTGGTGGCACCGACCCGCCCTACCTGCTGCTCGATCCGCTCGGCTCCAACGATCTGCCAAGCCGCGACAAGGTGAGGAAAGTCGTGCGCGCCATCCTCGAGCGCAAATATGGGCCGCCGGCGGCCTATGTGCAGATGGTCGTGGACTCCATCAAGGACGACCCAATCCAATTGCGCGAGGCGCGCTACGTTAAGTCGAGAAGAGCACCGAAGGGAGAGGTGCGCGTCCCGGCCGAGCCGAGCATCGCGCTCGTGCTCAACGACGATCACACCATCCATCATGTTCAGGAGCGGGGTTATGTCGAGGCGCCCGTGCGCATCCGCTCGATTCTTTCCGAGCTCGACGCCTCGGGCCTGTTTCAGAAGGTGCCGGCGAAGCGCTACTCGGACCGCCACATCCGCGCCGTGCATGACGGGCGCCTGGTCGACTACATCCGCAAGGCTTGCCTCTTGGCGGGTCCCAAGAAGTCGATCTACCCCTACGTCTTCCCGACGCGGAACCCGGCGCGGCCGCCCAAGGACGAGACGGTGCTGGCCGGCTATTACTGCATCGATACGTTCACGCCGCTCAATGAGAACGCCTACCTCGCCGCCCGTTCCGCCGTGGATTGTGCGCTCACGGCTGCCGAGAGGGTGCTCGAAGGAGCCGGCCTCGCTTACGCCCTGGTGCGGCCTCCCGGCCATCACGCCGAGACGCGCACTTTTGGCGGCTTCTGCTATTTCAACAACGCGGCGATCGCGGCGAATCTGCTGTCGCGGTATGGCCGGGTCGCGATCCTCGATATCGACTATCACCACGGCAACGGCCAGCAGGAGATTTTCTACAATCGCTCCGACGTGCTCACCGTCTCGATCCACGGCCATCCGAGCTTCGCCTATCCCTATTTTACCGGCTTCCGCGACGAGACCGGGACGGGTCCCGGCGCCGGCTACAATCTCAACATTCCGCTCCCCGAGCAGATCACCACCGATCAGCACCGCACCGCGGTCGCCGAAGGCTTGCGGCGCATCAGACGCTTTGCGCCGGCCTTTCTCGTGGTGTCGCTCGGCTTGGATACGGCCCGCGGCGATCCGACCGGGACCTGGCCCAACCGCGCCAAGGATTTCGACCGGCTTGGGCAGATGATCGGCGAGCAGGGTTACTCAACCCTCGTGGTGCAGGAGGGTGGTTACCGCGTGCGCACGCTCGGCGCCAATGTGCGGAGCTTCTTCAATGGGCTTGTCACGGGACGCTCATCGGCGCAGCAGGTGGCGCCGGCGCTTGCCCGCAGCGCGGCGGCCAGGACCAGCCACCGCAACGGGCTCGATTGGCGAAGCGCCGCGATGGCCGACGATGTCGGCCGCGTGCGCTCGCTCGTGGCGAGCACCGGCTTCTTCAACGCGGCGGAGGTGGAGATCGCCGCGGAGCTCGTCACCGAGCGCCTGACCAAGGGCGCCCGCTCGGGCTATCACTTCGTGCTCGCCGAGCGCGGATCCTCGCTCGTAGCCTATGCCTGCTATGGGCTGATCGAGGGGACCCTAGGGTCTTTTGATCTTTATTGGATTGCTGTTGCGCCCGAAGAGCAGGGCAGGGGTCTTGGCGCCCATGTCTATAACCGGGCCGAGGCGGCGATGCGCAAAGCCGGCGCCAAGCACATCTATGCCGATACCTCCACCTCGGACCGCTATGCCGGCACACGCGGCTTCTATCAGCGCATGGGCTTCACGGAGGAGGCGCGGCTCACCGACTTCTACGGCCCCGGCGACGGCAAGGTGATCTATGTGAAGGCGCTTGGCGCTGAACCCGAGCCCCGCCGCCATCCCGGCGAAAGCCCAGATCCAGACGTGAAGGAGCCGAGCTAGAGGTCCCCGGATTCCGGCTTGCGCCGGAATGGCGAGGTCTTAGAATCATCGCCGGTTCTTGAGGGGGGCAAAGATGCCGAAGCGGGACCAGAGCCGGCGATCCGTCATCGCTCTGTTGGTTCTTGGTGCCGGCTTCCTTGCCGGCCGGCGCTGTCTGGTCGGTGAGGCGTTTGCCAGGCTCGCGAAGCGAAGAGGCGCCAGGAGCGGTGCAACCGCTTTCCAGCAACGCCCGATACGCGCAGTGACAAGAACTTCGTGGTGATGGACGGCCCAGGGAGCTGAGTTGGAATCCAAAGCCTCCAGCGAGACCCAATGCTCCCTCGATGATTTTCTAGGGGAGGTGCGGGGCGTCGTGCATGTCGGCGCGAATCTTGGCCAGGAGCGCGATCTGTATGCTCGACGTCCTGTGGGTTGAGGCCATCGAGGAGATTTACACACAACTTGTCGCAAATATCGCGGACTTCCCGAAGCAG
>JAENXG010000289.1 GCA_016649675.1 Methyloceanibacter sp. | reverse complement strand
GGTTTGAAGGGCGTTATCATCGTCGCCACGATCGTGGCCGCCACCGTTGCGCTTGGTGGCTGCTTCGGCCACCACGAGAAGGCCGTGGCCACCCAGCCACTGAAGCTCGGGTCTGCCGTCGTGGTCGAGCAGGTTGTTCGCGTCTAAGACGCGGCCAAGGGAATTTGTCGCGGAAGCACTTGGTCTTCCGCGAGATGGGACATGGATGCCGGGACGCCGTAGCCACATGCGGCGGCGTCCCAGGCATCCCTTCCTTTTCTAGCCAATCCCATGCACTAGCCTGCCCGATTTCTCGGGAACTAGCAGATCGTTAAGGGATTACCCTCTACGATTTCCTAAAATTTGGCTAGCGGGAGTAACCAGTAATGCGTTTGAGTGGTGGGATTAACCACGCCTGCAAATTCGCGGGCGTGTTGGTGTTTGCTTTGTTGCTTGCGGCCTGCGGGCGCCACGGGCAGCCCCGAGAATACGGCCTCGGCAGCACCGGATCTGTGGCATCCCCGGGTTCGCCGCAGGAATTTGCGGTTAATGTCGGGGACTTGGTCCACTTCCAGGAAGACAGCTCGGCGATCACGGGCGAGTCGCAAAGTATCCTGAAAAACCAGGCTAGGTGGCTCAATCAATATTCTCAGTATTCGGTGACCATCGAAGGTCACGCCGACGAGCGCGGCACGCGCGAATACAATATCGCTCTTGGCGCGAAGCGGGCCACGGCCGTCAGGAGCTATCTGGCGAGCCAGGGGGTCAGCGCGGCGAGGATAAAGACCATCTCCTACGGCAAGGAGCGGCCGATCGCGGTGTGCGATAACCCCTCGTGCTGGAACCAGAACCGCCGCGCCCAGACGATCTTGAACAACGGCGCCGTCGCCCGAAACTACTAGCTAAGGCTTCTGGCTCGGTGCTCGCCCCCGGCTTTCGCCGGGGGGTGACGCCTGTCAGCAGCGCGGCCCGAGCGAATCACAGTTTGGCCCCAAAAGGCCGGGCAAATGCGCTAGGGTTCGGCGTGTTTGGCGTGCTTCTCCATGTGAGAGTGCGTCGCTGCCGGTCTTACTGGCAAGGTCCCATCAGTGATCCTATCGGCTTCCAAATGGCGCAAGCGATTGCGCCTGGCTTTTGCTTTGTCGGCGGCGCTCTTGGCTGTGAGCCTGTCGGTCGGTCAAGCCTTTGCCCAGCAAGACCCGCCTCAGCCCGCGGCAAAGGCGCAAGGGGGCGATCCGGTCGGGGCCCGCATTGGCCGGATCGAGGATAAGCTCGGCGATCTCCAGGTGCAGGTCGGCACCCTCGAATCCTTGATGCGCGCCAAGCCGAGTGCCAGGCTGCCGGAGGAGACCGCGGCCGCATCGGCCGCCCCAAGCCAGGCCGCTCCGGGCGACCTTGGTCCCCGCGTCGATGCACTCGAGACCCAGATCACGGCGCTCACGAGCCAGCTCGAGCAGATCAGCCAGCAGATGAGTGCGCTTCAGGCGAAGCTTGCGGCCGCCCCGGCGCTCTCGGCGCCGCTCCCCTTGGGGAACGCGCCGCCGGAGCAGCATGGTCAGGTGCCGGAGCCGTCCCCCGATCCCGCTTTGGCCTCGGCCGCGGGCGATACCTCGCAGCCGCGGTGGTATGGCGCCAAGCCCGGCGAGGGCCAAGAGTCCGAGCCGGCCCCGGAGAGTCCGCAGGCGCTTCTGCCGCCCTCGCCCGGAGGCGCGGATGGCCAGGGCCCTATGGCAGCTTTGCCCGCAAGCGATGCGCAGTCGCTCTATGAGCAGGGTTACGGAGCGCTTCTGCAGAAGGACTATGCAGGAGCCGAGACCGTCTTCCGCCACCTGATCGCTGGCTATCCGTCGGACCCGCTCGCGGGCAGCGCGCAATACTGGATCGGCGAGACCTATTTCATGCGCGGCGATTACAAGAACGCGGCCGACGCCTTCCTCAAGGGCTACAAGAAATACAAGGCCGGCGAGAAGGCGCCTGACAGCCTGCTCAGGCTCGGCATGTCGCTTGCGGCGCTCGGGCAAAAGGATGCCGCCTGCTCGACCTTCGGCGAGCTCAAGGCCAAGTTCCCGGCGGCGCCCGACCCAATCCCCGACGAGGCGAAAGCCGAGCGCAAAAAGGCGGGCTGCTGACATGACCGCTCTGCCCATCTCGGTGCAGGAGGCACAGAAGCTCTTCGGGCGGCTCCAGCGCTTTCCTCATCTTGCGCTGGCCGTCTCCGGCGGACCTGACAGCCTCGCACTCATGCATCTTGCCGCAGGCTGGCGTGCCGAGAGTGGCTCAAGGCCAGCGCTCAGCGTGCTCACGGTCGATCACGGGCTTCGCGCGGGCTCCCGCGACGAGGCACTGACGGTGGCGCGTATGGCGTCCACCCTTGGCCTCCCCCACGCGATCCTTTCCTGGGAGGGCGGCGGCGCTCAGACCGCAAGTCTCCAGGCGCGGGCGCGGGCCGCGCGCTACGACCTCATGGCCGCCTTCTGCCACGCCCACGACATTCCAGCTCTCGTCACCGCCCACACCCAAGATGATCAGGCCGAGACCTTCCTGATGCGGCTCAAGCGCGGCAGCGGCCTGGACGGCTTGGCCTCTATTCCGGAAGCAGGCGCCTGGGCGGGAATCGCGATCCTGCGGCCCTTGCTCGACATGCCGAAGGCGCGGCTTGTCGCCACACTAAACGAGCGGGGCATCGGGTTTGCCTCCGACCCGAGCAACGCCGATCCTCGCTTCGAGCGTGCTCGGATGCGGGCAAGTGGAGAGGCGCTCGTTGCTCTCGGCCTGACGCCGGAGGCCCTTGCGCTCTCCGCGCAGCGCTTGCGACGGGCGCGGGAGGCGCTGGATCATGCCGCGCAAAGCTTCCTCGCCGCGAGCAGCGAGACGAGCGAAGCGGGTTATGCGGTGATCGGCCGAGAGGCGCTCGCATCGGCGCCGCAGGAGATCGCCCTTCGTGCGCTCGCCTGCCTCATCGCCAGAGTGGGCGGCGGCGAGGAGCCGGTGAGGCTCGCCAAGATCGAGGCCTTGGTCGCCGCTCTCGTGGACAGCCCGGAAAAGCCCCATACGCTTGGGCGGTGCCGGATCGAGCCCGTCTCTGGCCGCCTCGGTATCTTCCGCGAGATCAGGGCGAACGGTCTCCCGGTCGCCAGGCTTGAGCCGGGAGAGCGCATGCTTTGGGATAATCGCTTCAGGATCGAGCTCGGGCGGGACGAAAGGGAGCCCGTCACCGTCCGCGGCCTCGGCGATTTCGGCTTCCGGGCCATGCGCGATCGCTCGGACGTGGCCTCAAGCCTCCCGCGTCTTGCGGTGCGGACACTGCCTGGATGCTGGCGGGGTGAGGACTTTATCGGCGTGCCCGTGCTCGGCGGCCTGTCGAGTTTGAGCCAGCAGGCGGGTTTCGATTGTCGTGCTACCTTCGTGAACGCCGGATGGATCGAGCGGGGAAGGGAACGCCGCTCGCCTTAAATCCGTTGAGAAAGCATGCACCTCTTTCCGATAGCTTTACTTGGCAAGGAAGCTGCAGGTTCCTATGTTACC
>JAENXG010000412.1 GCA_016649675.1 Methyloceanibacter sp. | reverse complement strand
TTATGACCCGTTTCGCCGCCCCCTTCAATCAAGCGTCTCACACGCTATAGAAAGCGCCATGGTTATCTACGGCAAAGACGCCCCTCTCACAGTGCTCGGCATCGAGACGAGCTGCGACGAGACCGCGGCTT
The DNA here is from genome assembly GCA_016649675.1 of Methyloceanibacter sp. Classification (GTDB taxonomy): domain Bacteria; phylum Pseudomonadota; class Alphaproteobacteria; order Rhizobiales; family Methyloligellaceae; genus Methyloceanibacter. The sequence continues at coordinate 2,291 of JAENXG010000412.1, read as the reverse complement.
CCGTGGTGCGCCGGGAGGCGGATGGCAGGGGCGCCATCCTTTCCAGCGTGGTGCGCTCGCAGCTCGACCTGCACGCGGTCTATGGCGGCGTGGTGCCGGAGATCGCCGCGCGCGCCCATGTCGAGCTGCTCGATGCCGCGATTCTGCAGGCGCTTGATGAGGCTAAGCTTGGCCTCGATGCCATCGACGGGGTTGCCGCAACGGCAGGCCCCGGCCTGATCGGCGGGCTGATCGTGGGCCTGACCACGGGCAAGGCGATCGCGCTCGGCCGAGGCCTGCCGTTCATCGCCGTCAACCATCTGGAGGCGCACGCGCTGACCGCAGGTCTCACCGATGGGCTCGGCTTTCCCTTTCTCTTGCTGCTCGTCTCGGGCGGGCACACCCAGTCTCTCATCGTCAAGGATGTTGGCGCTTACGAGCGCCTCGGCACGACGCTCGACGATGCGCTCGGCGAGGCGTTCGACAAGGCCGCCAAGCTGCTCGGGCTCGGTTATCCCGGCGGCCCTGAAGTGGAGCGCGCCGCGCTAAGCGGACGACCGTCCGTCGCGCTGCCGCGCCCAATGCTCGGACGCCCCGAGCCGCATTTCTCGCTTGCCGGTCTCAAGACGGCGCTCCGCCACGCGGCGCTTGCGCGCGCACCCTTGAGCGAACAGGACATCGCCGATCTCTGCGCGAGCTTCCAGGAGGCGGTTGCCGACATCGTCAGCGACCGCACGGTTCGCGCCATGGCGATCTATCTCGAACGGTTGGGACCGGAGGCGCAACGCGCCCTGGTCGTGGCCGGCGGCGTCGCTGCCAATCGCAGGCTGAAAGAGGCGCTTCAAACGGTTGCCCACAAACACCGCTTCCGCCTCATCGTGCCGCCGCCGGAGCTCTGCACCGACAATGCCGCCATGATCGCCTGGGCGGGGGCGATGCGGCTTTCCCGCGGCCTCATCGACGATCTTTCAGCCCCTGCCCGCGCGCGCTGGCCGCTCGACCCCGACGCCCCGCCGGCGCTCGGCGCCGGCGTCAAGGCCTAGGTCCGATTTCGCCCTCGGGCAAAAAATCTGGCATATGAGGGGCCGCGAGGACAGGGCATGGCGCTTCAATCGGTCGGCATCGTGGGCGGGGGCGCATGGGGTACCGCGCTCGCCATCACGGCCCGTCGCGCCGGCCGCGACGTTCTCATCTGGGCCTATGAGGCTCAGACGGTCGCCGACATCAAGCAGAAGCATCGGAACGAGGTCTATCTGCCGGGCATCAAGCTCGATCCGGCAATAGAGGCGACGGCGCGGCTCAACGAGGTCGCCAATTGCGACCTGCTCTTGATGGTGACGCCGGCGCAACAGGTTCGCGGCATCGCGGGCGAGCTTGCACCCTATGTGAAGCCGGGACAGCCGGTCGTGATCTGCTCCAAGGGCATCGAGCAGGCGACCGGCAAGCTCCCCTCCGAGATCGTCGCCGACGTCCTGCCGGGAGGCGCGGTCGCCGTCCTGTCAGGGCCGAGCTTCGCTGCCGAGATCGCCCAAGGGCTGCCCGCAGCCGTGACGCTCGCCACGGCAGAGGAGGTGCAAGGCCGCGCGCTTTCGCATGCACTGAGCCACCCGCCCTTCCGCTGCTATTGGAGCGACGATGTCGTCGGCGCGGAAATCGGCGGCGCCGTCAAGAACGTCTACGCCATCGCCGCCGGCATCGTCGCCGGCAAGAAGCTCGGCGCCAGCGCACACGCCGCGCTCGTCACTCGCGGCTTTGCCGAGATGACGCGGTTCGGCGCAAGCCTCGGCGCAAGGCGCGAGACCTTGACCGGGCTCTCTGGCCTCGGTGATCTCCTCTTGACCTGCGGCAGCCCGCAATCGCGCAACATGTCGCTCGGAATCGAGCTCGGGAAGGGGCGCAGCCTCAAGGACGTGCTGAAAAAGCGACTGACCGTCACCGAGGGTGTCTATACCGCAGGCGCGGTGGTGGAGATGGCGGCCGCGCGCGGTATCGACATGCCGATCGCGCAAGCCGTGCATGCGGTGATCTCCGGGCTCGCGACCGTCGATGAGGCGATCGAGGCGCTGCTTGCCCGCCCGCTCCGGGCTGAGGCGTGACGCCCCCCATGGACAGTCACGCGGACGCGCAATAGCTTCAGGGCGCAGGGGGATGTCATGCTCTACGCGCTGATCTGCACCGACAAGCCGAACAGCCTCGCCGTGCGCAAGGCGAACCGCCCCGAGCATGTCGCCTATCTCGAGAGCCTCGACGAAACGCTCGTATTTGCCGGACCCTTCACCGAGGCCGACGGCGCAACCATGAACGGAAGCCTG
>JAENXG010000198.1 GCA_016649675.1 Methyloceanibacter sp. | reverse complement strand
CGTCGCCGGGCCCGAAGGCTTCATCAAGGGGCAATATCGGAAGTTCAACATGCGCGGCGAGGATCTTGCCCCTGGCGACGACTACGCCATGATGCGAGAAATGCTGACCCGGCGTTTCAGCAGGCTCGTCAAGGACAAGGGAGAGGTGAATGGATGGGCCGCGCCCGACCTCGTGCTGATCGACGGCGGCCCGGGCCAGCTCGGCGCGGCTCATGAGGTTCTCGACGAGCTCGGCCTCTCGGAGATCAAGGTCGCGGCGGTCGCCAAGGGCCCCGACCGCAATGCCGGCCGCGAGCGCCTCTATCTCAGAGGCAAGGAGCCATTGCTGTTGGAGCCGCGCGACCCAGCGCTTTATTGCATCCAGACTCTGCGGGACGAGGCGCACAGATTCGCCATCGGCGCCCATCGCGCCAAGCGCAAGAAGGCGATCACCGCCTCGCCGCTCGACGAGGTGCCGGGCATCGGGCCGGCGCGGAAGCGCGCGCTATTGCAGCATTTCGGCTCGGCCAAGGCGGTGAGCCGCGCCGGCATCGCCGATCTTGAGGGCGTCGGCGGCATCAGCGCGCACATGGCGAAAGCCATCTATGATCATTTCCATGGGTAGCTGAAGTGGGCGGACAGACCGACATGGCACAGCAGGGTTTGGCAGCACGGCGCGGCGCGGCGCGCGGCCGCTTCGGCAGCCTGCCGAATCTGCTCACCTATGGCCGCATCCTTGCCATCCCCGCGCTCGTGGGCTGTTTCTTCGTCACCGGCGATTGGGGGCGTTGGGCCGCCATGTCGATCTTCATCGCCGCCGGCGTCACCGATATTCTCGACGGCTATGTGGCGCGCGCCTGGGAGCAGCAAAGCGCCGTTGGCCGCATGCTCGATCCCATCGCCGACAAGCTCATCGTGTCGGCGGCGCTTCTGATGCTCGCCGCCAACGGCACCATCGCCGGCCGGTCGCTATGGGCCGGCGTGACCATCCTGTGCCGCGAGATCCTGGTCTCGGGCTTGCGCGAGTTCCTGGGCACGCTCGCGGTCAGCGTTCCGGTCACCAAGCTCGCCAAATGGAAGACCGTGGTGCAGATGGTGGCCATCGGCTTCCTGCTCGCCGGCAGCGCCGGCGACAAGATCTGGCCCTACACCACCTTGTTCGGCCTGGCGCTGTTATGGATCGCCGCGATCTTCACCCTCTATACGGGCTACGACTATCTCAGGGCTGCCGTGCGCCACGCCATGACCGATGAGGATTGAGCCCTATGCGTCTCCTCTATTTCGCCTGGGTCAAGGAGAAGGTGGGCGTCGCCGCCGAAGAGGTCGAGCTGCCGCACGGCGTGACCACCATCGGCGAGCTGATGACCTGGCTGAAAGGCCGCGGTCCCGAATTCGCCAATGCCTTTGAGCGCTCGGAGGTCATCCGCGCGGCCATCGACCAGAGCCATGTCCGCCATGACGCCAAGATCGGGGCTGCGCGCGAGATCGCCTTCTTCCCGCCGGTGACCGGAGGCTAGTGGTGATCCGGGTCCAGCAGGAGGATTTCGCTATCGGCGCCGAGATCGCCGGGCTCACCGCCGGCCGCACCGATATCGGCGCCATCGTGACCTTCACCGGCACCGTGCGCGACCAGGCCGGCGCCGTCGATGAGATGACACTCGAGCATTATCCCGGCATGACCGAGCGCGAGCTTGCCCGCATCGAGGCCGAGGCTAACGCGCGCTGGCCGCTCCAGGCGAGCCTCATCGTGCACCGCTATGGCACGCTGAAACCGGGAGATAACATCGTGCTGGTGGTCACGGCCTCTGAACACCGTGACGCGGCTTTCGACGCCGCCAGGTTCCTGATGGATTACCTCAAGACATCCGCTCCGTTCTGGAAGCGCGAGAGCGGACCAGGCGGCAGAAGCTGGGTCGAAGCGTCGACAAGCGACGACACCGCCCGCGTCCGCTGGAAAGAGACCAAGGACGCCGCGGAGTAGCGAGGCCTTCAGCATCCCCGGTAACCCCGGGTCGTCGCGTTCGCAACAAGCGCCAATCAAAAGTCCATAGAGGAGGATGCCCGATGAAAGCCAGAGCCCTCGCACACATCTCGCGGAGCGCGGCCGTCGTTCTCGCTCTGAGTGTCGGCGCCGTACCGCCCGCCGAGGCCTGCACGCGCGCGGTCTATCTCGGCTCGGATGGTGTCGTCATCACCGGACGTTCGATGGACTGGGCGGAAGACATGAGATCGAATCTCTGGGCTTTCCCGCGCGGGACGAAGCGAGACGGCGCGGCAGGCCCTAACTCGCCGAAATGGATTTCCAAATATGGCAGCGTGATCGTCTCCGGCTACGATGTCGGAACCGCCGACGGCATGAATGAGGAAGGCCTCGTCACCAACCTCCTCTATCTCGCGGAATCCGACTACGGGACGCCAGACGGCAAGCCGCCGCTGTCGATTAGTCTCTGGGCGCAGTACGTGCTCGACAACTTTGCCACGGTGGCCGAGGCCGTCGAAGCGTTGCGCGCAGAGCCGTTCCAAGTGATTGCGCCGACCTTGCCAAATGGATCGCCCGCGCAGCTTCACCTGTCGATTTCCGATGCGACGGGCGACTCGGCGATCTTCGAATATATCGGCGGGAAGCTCGTCATTCATCACGGCAAGCAATATCGAGTGATGACCAACTCGCCGAGGTTCGACGACCAGCTCGCGCTGAATGCCTATTGGCAGAGTATCGGCGGGTTGACCTTTCTTCCGGGCACCAATCGAGCGGCAGATCGCTTCGCCCGCGCCTCGTTCCTCATCGCCGCCATCCCGACAGCCGCCGACCCTCATTTTATCAACGCCGTGCCCGGCAGCACCTACGTCAATCAGGCCGTGGCCAGCACGCTGAGCGTGATCCGCAGCGTGAGCGTGCCCTTGGGCATCACCACGCCCGGTCAGCCCAACATCGCCTCCACCCTCTGGCGCACCGCTGCGGACCAGAAGAACAAGGTGTATTTCTTCGACTCCGCAACGAGCCCCAACACGTTCTGGGTTCCCTTGGCCGAGCTTGACTTGAAGGAAGGCGCGCCGGTGAAGAAGCTCGCTGTCGCCGGAGGCCAAGTCTACGCCGGCAATGCGGCCGGCAACTTTGAGCCGGCGCAGCCTTTCGTATTTCTGCCGGCCGATGCGAAGTGAGGCGATGGACCAAACAGGCAGGCTGGCCGCGGGTCGAAGCTAGCTACCGGATGATCCTGGCGCCACGCGGCAGGATGCGAAGGTAGGGGCCCCAGACGCAGATGTCGCCCCACTGGCACATCCCGTATTTGCAGGTCCTCTGATAGGAGCAGGAGCGGCATTTGTAGACCGGCCGGCAGCCCGAGCACTGCGCGATCTCCTGGCAATCCTTCCAGACGAGCACAGGCGTCACCAAGGTCTGGTGCTGCGGCGCAACGCCGATGCCGCCTTGCATCCCGGCTCGCGCGCCGCTTCCCGTCATGGCGCCGAGACCCGCGGCCATCAGGCCGATCAAGGCAAGCAGGATCAGTCTTTTGCGCATGGTGCGCCCCCTCCCCGGCCCCGTCTTTAGCCCCTGGGGCCTGCCGTAGCGAGAGAGTGCCGCTTGCGCCTCGCTTGATCAAGCTCGGCGTTGACGCGCCTCGGCGCGACGCGCCCGATCAGCGGTAGATGACGGCGCCCGCCCGCGCGTGGCGGTGCTCCCAGCCTTCCCGCTCCAGCGCCGGCGTGTCGTCCTCCTGGACGGGATGACCGATGCAGAGATGCCCGATGAAGGTCCAGTCCTGCGGCACATCGAGGATCGCCGCGATGCGGGCGGGATCGAGGATCGAGACCCACCCCACCCCGAGCCCCTCGGCGCGGGCGGCAAGCCAAAGCGTATGGATGGCGACGACCACCGAATAATCGAGCGTCTCGGGCATGGTGAGGCGCCCGAGGCCCTTACCCTGCGCCGTGGCGTGGTCGGCGAACACGGCGAGTTGGCAGGGCGCATCGTCGAGGCCGGCAAGCTTCAGCCGCGCATAGAGAGCGGCGCGGTCCGGCGACTGCATCTGCAGCGCGTCCGCGTTGCAGTCCTCGAAGCATGTGCGGATGGCAGCGCGGCGGGCGGCATCCTCGACGAGCACGAAGCGCCACGGCTCGCTCAGGCCGACGGAAGGGGAAAGACAGGCGACGGAGATCAGCCGCTCGATGGCGCCCGGAGGCGAGGGCGTTCGTTGGAAGCGCCGCACGTCACGTCGCCACTTAAGCAGGTCCAGCAGGCGTTCTCGAAACGCCGCATCGAACTCTGGAGGGCTGGCTAATGGCAATCGATTTCCCCTCAACTCTGGCTCTAGATGCGAGGTCTTGGAGGTCCTATACAGCAGCGTCATGAGTATTGCCCACGACGAAGACGAATCCCTGCTTGAGGAGGTCCTCCACCTGGAGGCACTTCTCATTTCGTATGCAACGGGGGGAGCGGCCAAGGACGCCGAATATCAGGCTCTAAGGCAGAGTTTAGTTCACAACATCACGCGCGATAAGCTGCCCGACTTCGTTCGGCGGTGCCGCGACCTCAGCCAATTTTGGGCGGTCATTCGAGACAAGTATCCGACCTACAAAGAAAGGCGCGAGTTCATACGGGAGAGCTTCCGTCCCTTGCTTGACGAGCTTGAGCTGGCGGATAGAAGCGGCGCCATCACACCCATCAGCAAGGCGCTCGAGGCTTTCGACCCCGATCAGGTTCACCTCATCTGGCAGAAAGCTACCAGTCGGACGACGAGCGATCCTGAAGGGGCGATCACGGCCGCGCGCACCCTCCT
>JAENXG010000361.1 GCA_016649675.1 Methyloceanibacter sp. | reverse complement strand
CGAGCACGGGATCGTCCGCGCGAGGATTGACCTGCCCGAGAACGGATTTGAGCCAGGAAGGCGGCTTCTCCAGAGCCTGAGCCAGCGAGACCACTTCGACGCCTGAAGCTTTCAGCCCGGCAATGTCCGACAGATCGGCCCTGAGGTCGCCCTCGACGATGACAAGGCGATAAGACGACAAGCCGGCGACCGCGGCGCCCAGCGCCTGCTCAAGCTCAGCCTCGCCGACCGGCACCCCCATGGCGCTCTGCAGCGGATGGACGTCGGTCAGCCGCGCGCGGAGATCGGTATATTTCCAGGCCTCGATGCGGCGATGGGGCAACCCAAGCCGGCCATAGGTCTCGATCGCCTTCTCCCGCAAGCCCGACACGAAGGGATCGCGCGCGCCGGGCAGCGCGTTGCGGGCCGCCTCGAACATGTCGAGATAAGCCTGCTCGGCCTTGGTGCGGAACTGCTGGACCGGCAACTCCATGAGCGACATCCGCTACGCGGCCTTGCCGCCGAATTCGGCGTAACCGGACTGTTCCAGCTCAAGCGCGAGCTCAGGCCCGCCGGAGCGTGCCACCCGCCCATCCGAGAGCACATGCACGCGGTCGGGCACGATGTAATCGAGGAGCCGCTGATAATGGGTGATGACCAGCGTTGCCCGTTCCGGACTCCTCAGCGCATTGACGCCGTCGGCGACGATGCGGATCGCGTCGATGTCGAGACCAGAGTCGGTCTCGTCGAGGACGCAGAGCGACGGGTCGAGCAGCGTCATTTGCAAGATCTCGTTCCGCTTTTTCTCGCCACCGGAGAAGCCGACATTGAGCGGGCGCCTCAGCATGTCGGGATCGATCTTGAGCAGCTTCGCCTTCTCGCGCACGAGCCGCAGGAAGTCCGGCGTCGACAGCTCGGGCTCGCCACGCGCCTTCCGCACCGAATTCGCCGCCGTACGCAGGAAGGTCATGGTGGCGACGCCCGGGATTTCCATGGGATATTGGAAGGCGAGGAACACGCCGGCGGCGGCGCGCTCGCTCGGGCCGAGTGCGAGCAGGTCTTGACCCTTCCAGGTGACGCTGCCGGCCGTCACTTCGTAGTCCTGCTTGCCGGCCAGGACATAAGCGAGCGTCGACTTGCCCGAGCCGTTGGGACCCATTATGGCGTGCACCTCGCCGGCGGGCAAAGTGAGGTCGAGGCCTTTCAGGATCTCGCGGCCATCGACATTGACGTGAAGGTTCTTGATCTCAAGCATTCGTCCGTCTTCCTAACCCTTTGGCGTTGAGTCTTCTTTTGACTCCGCTGGCTCTGCGTTACCCGACACTGCCCTCAAGACTGATGCCGATCAGCTTCTGCGTCTCGGCCATGAACTCCATGGGCAGATGCTGCAGCACGTCGCGCACGAAGCCGTTGACGATCAGCGCTACCGCCTCCTCGGCCGATAGCCCGCGGCTCAGGCAATAGAACAGCTGGTCCTCGGAGATCTTGGACGTGGTCGCCTCGTGCTCGAAAGTCGCCGACGCATTCTTGGCCTCGATATAGGGCACGGTGTGCGCGCCGCATTTGTCGCCGATCAGCAGCGAATCGCAATTCGTGTGGTTCCGCGCATTGGTGGCGCGCCGATGCGCCGAGACGAGCCCGCGATAGGTGTTGTTGGAGTGCCCTGCGGCGATGCCCTTGGAGATGATACGGCTCGACGTGTCCTTGCCGAGATGGATCATTTTGGTCCCGGAATCGACCTGCTGATAGCCGTTGGAGATGGCGATCGAGTAGAACTCGCCGCGTGAGCCGTCGCCACGCAGGATGCAGGACGGGTATTTCCAGGTGATGGCCGAGCCCGTCTCGACCTGCGTCCAGGAGATCTTGGAGCGCGCACCGCGGCAATCGCCACGCTTGGTGACGAAATTGTAGATACCGCCTTTGCCCTGCTTGTCGCCGGGATACCAGTTCTGCACCGTGGAATATTTGATCTCGGCGTCGTCGAGCGCCACGAGCTCGACCACGGCGGCGTGGAGCTGGTTCTCGTCGCGCATGGGCGCGGTGCAGCCTTCGAGATAGCTGACATAGGCGCCCTTCTCGGCGATGATGAGCGTCCGCTCGAACTGTCCGGTGTTCTCCGCATTGATGCGGAAATAGGTGGAGAGCTCCATCGGGCAACGCACGCCTTCCGGCACATAGACGAACGAGCCGTCGGAGAACACCGCCGAATTGAGCGTGGCGAAGAAATTGTCAGTGATCGGCACGACCGAGCCCAGATATTTGCGCACGAGCTCAGGGTGGTTCTTCACCGCCTCCGACATCGAGCAGAAGATCACGCCGGCTTTGGCCAGCTCCTCCTTGAAGGTGGTGACCACCGAGACGCTATCGAACACGGCATCGACCGCCACGCGGGGCGCGCCTTTGACGCCGGCAAGCACCTCCTGCTCCCGGAGCGGAATGCCAAGCTTGGCATAGGTCAAAAGCAGCTCGGGATCGACGTCGGCGAGGCTCTTGGGCCCTTCGGTGCTCTTGGGCGCCGAGTAGTAATAGAGGTCCTGGAAGTCGATTCTGGGGTGAACGACGTTCGCCCAGGTGGGCTCCTGCATGGTCAGCCAGCGGCGATAGGCCTCGAGCCGCCAATCGAGCAGCCAAACGGGCTCGCCCTTCTTGGCCGAGATGAAGCGGACGGTCTCCTCGTTCAGGCCCTTAGGGGCCCGCACCGACTCGATATCGGTGGTGAAGCCGTATTTGTACTTGTCGACGTCAATCTCGCGAACGCGGGCGACGGTCTCTTGCACTGCCGGCATGG
>JAENXG010000303.1 GCA_016649675.1 Methyloceanibacter sp. | reverse complement strand
GCGCTGGCCACCATCGACGTTCTCTACGATCTCGCCTTCCTGCTCATGGATCTCGGCAAGCGCGGACTTGGCGCGCACGCCAACGCGGTCCTCAACGCCTATCTCGATGTTGAAGGCAGCACCTTCAATCTCGTCGGGCTTGCCACGCTGCCGCTCTTCCTGTCGATGCGGGCGATGATTAGGGCCAAGGTCGAGCTCCTGCGGGCGAGGGCGGCAGGGAACGGAAAGGCAGTCGAGACACGCGCCGAGGCCAGAGCGTATTTCGAGCTGGCGCGGACGTTCCTGGTGCCGCCGCGACCGTGCCTCATCGCCATTGGGGGATTGTCAGGGAGCGGCAAATCCGCGATTTCCCGCGCAATTGCGCCTCATATCGGCGCATTCCCGGGCGCCGTGCATGTGCGGAGCGACGTCGAGCGCAAGCGCCTGTTCGGGGTCGCACAGACTCATAAGCTGCCGGAGAGCGCCTACGCGCCGGGGGTCTCCGATCAGGTCTACGCCATCTGCCGCAAGCGGGCGCGCATGGCGTTGGAAGGAGGCCACGCGGTGATCGTCGATGCCGTGCACGCGAGGGCAGAGGAGCGAAAGGCCCTTGCGGACCTTGCCGCCGAGCAAAGCCTCCCCTTCACCGGTCTTTGGCTCGAGGCCCCGCGCGAGGTGATGCGGGAGAGGCTCGCAACCCGCATCGGCGATGTGTCCGATGCGACGCCGTCGGTGATCGATGAGCAACTCGGCTACGACATCGGTCCGCAAAGCTTCGAAATCATCGACGCAAGCCTTCCCTTCGGGCAGGTCGTCGCCGCCTGCCTCGACCGCATCGGCGCGACGGGCGGGAAGCGCCGGACCACTGGCGCCTGACATTGCCTCGATTCATCGTTTCCTAACCGTCCTGGGCCGACAGTCGAGGCAAGCGCCGGCTGCGTAGATTTCGCGCTTTCCGCGGGGTCGTCCGGCATCCTTGAAAGCCCTTCCGGGGGTCGGGTCTGGTGAGTGGGGTGGGTCAGCTTGAGTCCGCACGAGTTGCGGGCGGGCTCGGCACTTTTGCGGATTTCTCCGCCCCCGCTCGCGTGGCCGCGGCGCTTCTCGTGATGGCAAGCGTTGCCGGCAGCATTGCCGGCTGCGGCCAAGGCGGTAACGGCCAAGGTCTCGGCGAGCGCGTGATCCCGCTCGGCCAACCGGTGCCGAAGGGCGGCGGCTCTTATCTCGTCGGCCAGCCTTATCAAGTGTCCGGCGTTTGGTACAAACCGCGCGAGGATCCCGGCTACGACCGGGTCGGCCAGGCCTCCTGGTATGGCGAGTTGTTCCACGGCCGACGCACCGCCAACGGCGAGATCTACGACATGGAGCGGCTCTCGGCGGCCCACCCCACCTTGCCGTTGCCGGTCTATGCGCAAGTGACCAACCTCTCTAACGGGCGGAGCATCGTCGTCCGCGTCAACGATCGCGGGCCTTATGCGAGCGACCGGATCATCGACTTGTCGCGGCGCTCGGCGGAGTTGCTCGACTTCCGATCAAGCGGCACGGCGCGCGTGCGGGTCAAATATCTCGCCCACGCCCCCCTGAACGGCGACGACAGCTACGAGCGGCGCTTTGTCGCCGCTCAGCGCTGGATGCAGGTCGCGGCGAAAGGGAAATCGCCAGCCGGCGGGGAGCGCCCGACCGCTGTGAGCAGCATCCCTGGCGCAAGCATTCTGCCCGCGGAGAATCCGGAGAATCTGGCCTCGCCGTGGAAGGCGGCCGCGCCCTTAGCGGAAACCGCATCTGCCGAGGGCCCGCTGCGCTGGCAGGCGAGCCCGCAAGCTGATGCGCGGCCGGCGGTCGCCGCCACCGGTTCACTCCCGCGCGGCGACAAAAGCGCAGCGCAAAGCGATCAGCTCCTGATCCAGGCGGGCTCGTTCAAGAGCAAGGAGAACGCCGACAAAGCGCGCACGGCGCTTGCCGCCATCGCGCCGGTCGACGTGGACACGATCGAGGCGGGCGGAGGCATCTTTTTCCGCGTTCGCGTCGGGCCTTTTGCCGAGGCAAGCGAGGCCGAAACCGCTCTTACCCGGGTCACAGGGGCCGGTTATCAAGGCGCCAAGATCGTGACGGGGAACTAGGGCGTCCTTGCCGGTTGATTTTTACCGAAGGGCGCTCGATATTGACCCCAGGTGTGGGACCGCGACCAGCGGCCCTATTAGCCAGTTCGCTCCGACCCGGTTAGGCCGTGTACGCCTTGCGCCTTGATAAATGGATCAAGATCGCAGTGGCAGGCGCCCTTCTTACATTCGGCGCCTGCTCTGCCTTGGCTTTGGCGCGCGATGCCGCCGCCCCGGCAGGAACCTTCGAAACGAAGGCGAAGCACGCCATTCTCATGGATGCCGACGCCAATCTCGTGCTCTTCGAGAAGGATGCCGATGCCCTCGTGGCACCGGCCAGCATGAGCAAGCTGATGACGCTCGCCGTCGTATTCCGCGAACTGAAGGCGGGGCGGCTCAAGCTCGAGGATCAGTTCAAGGTGAGCGAGCATGCCTGGCGGACCGGAGGGGCGCCGTCCGGCAGCTCCGCCATGTTCGCGCCGCTCAATTCGATGGTGAGCGTGGCCGATCTCATTCAAGGGATTACGGTTCAGTCGGGCAACGACGCCGCCATCATCCTCGCCGAAGGAATCTCCGGCACCGAAGAGGCCTTTGCCAAGGAGATGACGAAATACGCAAGAGAGATCGGGCTGCCCAAGTCGACCTTCATGAATTCGACGGGGCTGCCGGCACCTGGCCATCTCATGACGGCCCGCGAGCTCGCCATCCTCGCGCATTATCTCATCCACACCTACCCAGAGTACTACCACTTCTTCGGGCAGAAGGACTTCACCTTCAACAAGCACACATTCCTCAACCGCAATCCGCTCGTTGCCTCGCCTGACCTCGGCGTCGACGGGCTGAAGACCGGCTTCATCGAGGAGTCGGGCTATGGGCTCGTGGCCAGCGCCAAGCGCGGCGACCAGCGGCTGATCCTCGTGGTCAACGGCCTCAACAGCAAGCAGGAGCGGGAAGGCGAGCCGCGCAAGCTGCTCGAATGGGGCTTCAAGAGCTTCAAGCCGTTCCGGCTGTTCGACCAGGGCGAGAAGGTTTCCGACGCGCTGGTCTGGGGCGGAACCCAGCACTACGTGCCGCTGGTCGGCGACGGCAACATCAACATCATTCTGCCCACGACGGCGAGCGGCAAAGTGTCGGCGTCGATTGTCTATAACGGGCCGATCAAGGCCCCGATCCGCAAGGGCGATCGGGTGGCCGTGCTCAGGATCACTTCGGCCGAATCCTCGGCTACCAACGACATCCCGCTCTACGCCGGAGACGACATCGGCCAGAGCAACTTCGCCATGCGCGGCCTCGACTCGCTGCTCGTGCTCGCCTTCGGCTGGTTGCTGTAGCGGCTTAAG
>JAENXG010000053.1 GCA_016649675.1 Methyloceanibacter sp. | reverse complement strand
GTAGGCCCTTCGCTAATACAGGATCATGGTGGGAAGCGAAAGAAGGTACCAGGCCTTTCTCGAAGCGCGCGGCCGCGAGGGCCTGCGGCGATATTTGACCCAGGTGGCGTCGCTCGATGCGCGGATCATCAGCGTCGAGGGCCGCTCTTACGTCAATCTCGCCAGCAACGATTACCTCGCCTTGCGCTTCCACCCGGCCCTGATCAAACGGGCCCTGGAGTGGGCGAAGGCCTATGGCGTAGGCTCAGGCGCCTCCCGCCTGGTCACCGGCAATCTCGACCTGTTCGCCCCGCTCGAGGGCAAGGTCGCCAAGCTCAAGCGCAAGCCTGCGGCGCTCATCATGGCCTCCGGGTTCCAGACCAATGGCGCCGTGTTGCAGGCGCTCCTCGACAGAAGCGTATTGGGTGCCGAGCCTCTCGTCTTCGCCGATCGCCTCAATCATGCCAGCATGCATTTCGGCTGCAATGCTGCCGGCGTGCGCCAGCTCCGCTATCGGCACTGCGACGCTGGCCATCTCGGCGAGCTTCTGGGTCAATATCAAGACGATAGCAGGCCACGCTTCATCCTGACCGAGAGCGTCTTCTCCATGGATGGCGACGTGGCGCCGCTAGGGGAGATCGCTCAGCTTGCCCGCGCGCACGGCGCAACGCTTGTCGTGGACGACGCGCACGCGACCGGCATTCTCGGCGCGGCGGGACGGGGTTTCTCGGGCGAGGCTGACATCGCCATCGGCACGTTCTCCAAAGCGCTTGGCGGCTTCGGCGGCTATGTCGCCTGCTCGGAGACAGTGCGCGACTATCTTATCAATGGCTGCAGTGGCCTCATCTACTCGACGGCGCTGCCGCCTCCTGTGCTCGGCGCCATCGATGCGGCGCTCGACCTCGTTCTCGCCATGGATGCCGAGCGCGCTCGCGTCGCGAGCCTCGCCACGCGGTTTCGCGCCGGCGCGGCCACCATCGGGCTCGACACCGGCGCGTCGACCACGCAGATCGTGCCCGTCATCCTGGGGTCGCCCGAAGCCGCTATTGCTATGAGCGCACGGCTGCGGCAGGCCGGTTTCTGGGCTTCTTCGATCAGGCCGCCCACGGTCCCGGCCGGCACGGCCAGACTCAGGCTCGCCTTCAGCGCAGCCCATGAAGAGTCTGATATCGATCGCCTCTTGGACGTTATCGACACCCAAGACTTGGCCCCTCGGGCCGGCGTGATGTGACGTGAAGGAAGATGCGCTTCGTCCTCGTCCATGGCTGGGGTTTCCACGCCGGCATCTTTGCCGATTTCATCTCCCATCTTGAGGGCGCCGAGGTCACGCTCATCGATCTCGGCTTCGTGGCCGGTGGCCCCAAGGGGGCAAGCGACTGGCCGTCCGATGCCATCGCCATCGGCCATTCGCTTGGGCTGCTATGGCTGCTCGAGCGGGGGGGAGGGCGCTTCAGGGCGCTGGTCAGTGTGCAAGGCTTCGATTGTTTCTACTGCCACGTGGCGACGTCGCGCTTAGCCGCGCTCAAGCGTGGGCTGGCGCGGGACCCGGGCGGAACGCTCCAGGCCTTCTGGCGGTCTTGCGGCGCCTCGGGCTTTGCCCTGCCCGCGGCCCTCAACATCGCCCGCCTCGATGAAGGGCTCGATTGGCTGATGCATTGGGATGCGCAAAAGGCTAAGGGAGAGCTTGCCTGCCCCAAGCTCGCTTTGGCCTCCCGTGACGATGCCATCGTGCCCGCGTCCATGACCGAGGCGATATGGAAGGAAACCGGCATTGTCTGGTCGCCTGACGGCGGCCATGTTCTTCCTTTGAGGCACCCGCGATGGTGCGCGCGTCATGTCCTCGAATTCGCCCATGCTCTCCCGTCATAGCGCTGAGGTCGCCGCACGCTTCGGCGCACGGGCGGAGAACTACGAGCTTCACGCTGGGCTCCAGCGCGCCATCGCCGGCCGGCTCGCGCGCTTTCTGCCCGAGCTTGACCAGCCTCGCGTGCTCGAGCTTGGCTGCGGCACCGGCCTGTTCAGCCGCCACCTGGTCAAGCGCTATCCCAATGGGAGCTTCGTCCTGACCGATGCCGCCCCTGAGATGATCGCCGAATGCCGGCGGAACCTTGCACCGCTCGGCGCGACCCGCGTCAGCTTTGGGGTGATGGATGCAGGCCAGGCAGGAGGCCACGCCGACCTCGACCTCATTGTCTCAAGCATGACGCTGCACTGGCTTCCCGATCCGGCAGCTAGCCTTGAACGTCTGCGGCGGCTTCTCGCCCCTGGCGGGCTCTTGCTCTATGCGACGCTGGGGCCTGAGAGCTTCGCCGAGTGGCGCGCCGTGCTTGCGGCCGAAGGATTGCAAAGTGGGGTCGCCGACACCCCGCCGCTTCCCGGCGTCGCCGCTGAGGAGCGCCTGGTCCCGGATGGCGACGCGCTCTCCTTTCTCCGCCGCATGAAGGCGGTGGGCGGTCTCACGCCAAAGGAAGGCTACGCCAAGCTGACCCCCGGCGCCTTGCGCCGCGCCATCCGCGCGGCCGACGCAAGCGGCGGGCGCATCACCTGGCACATCGTCTATGGGAAGCTCGGTCCTCAGGAGCCCAGCGTATCGAGCCCTTCGATGAGCCCGGCATAGGCGCGTGTTAGCTCCTCCTCGGTGATGCAGTAGGGCGGCATCAGGTAAAGCGTCGGTCCGAGCGGCCTGATATTGAGGCCGTGGGCGAGATAGAAGTCGCGTAAGCGCCGGCTCTCCGCCGATTGATACCCGCCGGCAGCCTTCACGTCGATGGCGAGAATCGAGCCGAGCAGGCGCGGCCGGGCCACGTCCTCGCGCGCCGCAAGCTCGGCCAGCATGGCGCGATGGCGCCGATTGATGCGCGCGATGCGCTCCAGCGTCTTCTCCTCCTCGAACAGGGCGAGAGAGGCGAGCGCCACGGCGCACGCGAGCGGATTGGCGGTGAAGGAATGGCCATGGGGCAGCGCGCGGTCGAAAGTTTCCCCTAGGAACGCCTCGAACACGGCCTCGCGCGCCACTGTCACGGCAAGCGGCATGTAGCCGGCGGTGAGCCCCTTGGACAGGCAGACAAGGTCGGGAACCACGCCCGCCTGCTCCATGGCGAACAGCGTTCCCGTCCGCCCGAAACCGGTCGCCACCTCGTCGAAGATGACGAGGATACCCGCTCCTCGCGCGAGCTCGACGAGGCGTTTGAGGAAGCTCGGCCGGCACAGGCGCATGCCGCCGGCCCCTTGCAGCAAGGGCTCGATGATCAGCGCCGCGATCGACTGCCCCCGGTCGGCGAGCAGCGCTTCGAAGGCTGACAGCGCGCCCGCCTCGCGCTCGTCCGCAGCGTCGTCGCCCTCGAAGGTCGCGGGCAAGGGCAGCACGCAGACCTTGCACATCAGCTCGCGGAACGGGCTGAACATTTGCGAGCCGCGCCCGAGCGACATGGCGCCAAGCGTGTCGCCGTGATAGCCGCCGTCGAAGGCGACCAGGATGCGCCGCCGCGGCTCGCCAACATTGATCCAATATTGATAGGCGATCTTGAGCGCGACCTCGACCGAGGTCGAGCCGTCGTCAGAGAAAAACACGCGGCCAAGATCGCCCGGCAGGAGCGCGGCAAGCGCGGTGGCGAGATCGGCGGCGGGCTGATGGGTGAAGCCCGCGAACATCACATGCTCGAACAAGCCCGCCTGGCGGGCCAGGGCCGCGTTGATCTTGGGGTGCGCATGGCCGTGGGTGCAGGTCCACCAGGAGGACACGAGATCGAGGATCTCGTTCCCCTGCGCATCGAACAGAGAGGCATCTTTGGCACGCGTGATGACGACCGGATCGCCCTCGGTGCCGTGCTGGGTGAAGGGATGCCAGACATGGCGCCGGTCGCGTGCCAGCACCTCCTGGGCAAGCCCGGGGCGGGCGCGGTTCGGATCGTCGTTCATGGCGCGGCCTGTGCGAGCTTGGCGAGATCGAGCTCGGGTTGAATGGCTAGGAGCGCGGAGCGGGTCACAATATCGAGCCAGGGGATCTCGGCGATGATTTCGATCTGGCCGTAGCGCTCGATCGCCGCGCGGTTATGCGGTGTCTCCGGTCCATTGACGACGACTCCGGCCAGCGGAAGCCCGCGCCGCCTGATCGCCTCGAGCGACAGCAGCGTGTGGTTGATGGTGCCGAGCGTCGAGCGGGCCACGAGGACGAGCGGCAGATGCAGCTCGGTAGCGAGGTCGATGACATAGGCGCTGTCGGTGAGCGGCACCATCAGACCGCCGGCCCCCTCCACCACGAGCGGCCGGTCGCAAGCAGGTGAAACGAGCTTGGCCATGTCGATGGTGATGCCGGCCCGACGCGCCGCCTCGTGAGGGGCGATGGCCTCAGACAGGAGATAGGCCTCGGGCAGGATGCGATCGGCCGGCACCTCGGCGAGACGCCGCACCGTGGCGGAATCGGTCTCGGGCTCGGACCCGGCCTGGACGGGCTTCCAATAGCAGGCATCGAGATGCGTCAGCAGCCAGGCCGAGACGACCGTCTTGCCGACATCGGTGTCGGTGCCTGTGACAAAAAAGCCGTGCACGATGTCCTTAAGCCTCTAAGGGGTGCTCCCAAGCGAAGGCGGGACTGTATCGAGCCCTGGCAATCGAGGCAAAGGGGAGTGGACTAAGGAGCTTCTTTCAGGCGACAAAGCCCCCCGCCCATGCGTTCTCTTCTGCTCCTCCCGGTCCTTGCACTTCTCGCCCTAGGTCAAGCCCAGACGGCAGAGGCCAAGACGCTGCGCATGGCCTATGACTCCGACCCCACCTCGCTCGATCCCCATGAGCAGCTGTCGGGCGCGACGCTCCAGCTTTCCCATCTCCTGTTCGATCCGCTGATCCGGTTTCGGCAGGACCTCACCATCGAGCCGCGCCTCGCCAAGAGCTTCGAGACAATTGATGAGCGCACCACGCGCTTTCACTTGCGCGAGGGCGTGAAATTTCAAAGCGGGCGCACGCTCTCTGCCGAGGACGTGGTGTGGACCTTCAACCGCCTGAAGCAGAGCCCCGACTTCAAGGCGCTGTTCGAGCCCTTCAGCGAGGCGCGCGCCGTGGACGACCTCACCGTCGATCTCGTCACCAAGGGCCCTTATCCGCTCGTGCTCAATCTCGCCACCTACATCTTTCCCATGGACCGCGAATTCTATTCCGGCGTCGACGAGCGCGGCCGGCCGAAGGACGCCATCGTCAAGTCCGGCGCCTCCTTCGCCTCGACGCACGCGAGCGGGACGGGGCCCTTCATCGTCACCGAGCGGGAGCAGGGCGTGAAGCTCGAACTCAAGCGCTTTTCTGATTACTGGGACAAAGCCTCGCCCGGCAATGTCGATGAAATCATGTTCACGCCCATCAAGGAGCCCGCGACGCGGGTGGCGGCGCTGCTTGCCGGCGACGTCGATTTCATCGCGCCGGTGCCGCCGACCGATCTCGCCCGCGTCAAGGACGCCTCCTGCTGCACCCTCATCACCATGCCGAGCACGCGCGTCCTCGCCTTCGAGCTGAACCAGGAGCGGGTCCCAGCTTTCAAGGACGCCCGCGTGCGCCTTGCCATGACCTACGCCATCAACCGTGAAGGCATCGCCGAGAAGATTTTGCGCGGCTCAGGCACGGCGGCAGGCGAGCTCAGCCCTCCCGGCTATGCCGGCTACGATCCGACGCTCCTGCCGCGCTTCGACGTGGCCAAGGCGAAGGCGCTGATGCAGGAGGCGGGCTATGGAGACGGCTTCTCGGCGACCATGATGGCCCCCAACAACCGCTATATCGAGGACGCCCGCATCGCCGAGGCCGTCGCCGCCATGCTCGCCAAGATCAACATCAAGATAGATCTGCAGACCATGCCGAAGGCGCAATATTGGCAGGGCTTCGACGAGCGGGCAGGGGACATCATGATGATTGGCTGGCAGTCCGACACTCAGGATTCGGCGAATTTCTACGAGTTCCTGGCCATGACGCCGGACAAGGCGACGGGCTACGGCCAGTACAATGCCGGCAATTATTCCAATCCCGAGGTCGACCGGCTGACGCTCGAGACCCAAACCATGACCGATCCAAAGGCGCGCGCCGAGGTGCTAAAGAAGATCGAGCGCATCCTCTATGACGACGCGGCGCTCTTGCCCCTGCACTGGCAGCATCTCTCCTGGGCTGCGCGCAAGAACGTGCGGATCGACGGGGTCGTCAACGTCATCGACATGCCGTATCTCGGTGATCTCGTCATCGAGTAGCGCGCGAGCAAGGGCTAGCCTGCCTCACGCGAAGAGCGGCATAAGCGGCCTCAGGGGCACGGGCGGTCCTGCCGCTTGCTGACCTTGGCCCTCTGCCGCTCGCAGTCATTGCCGTAGGTCTTGCCGTCGCAGCCACATACCGGCTGGGAGATCGCAGGGCAGGCCTCCGGCACCTTGACGCAAGAGCCGTCGGCATCGGGCGTCTCGCACAGGCCGGCCCGGAGATCGCACCATTGATCGTCTTTGCAGGAGAGGCCCGCGATGCCGGCGCATTGCTCGGCTTTGGCGCCTGGCCCGTCGGCACCGCAGCTCATGAGAAGCGCAACGCCGAGCAAGGCCGGTAGAATTTTGCGCAAAAACCTCTCCCTCCGGATCAAGGCTGAAGGGTCCAATACTAGGACAAACAGGCTTGTGGGTCAGCCGGGAAGGGGGCCCAAGGGGAGTGTTCCGCGTTGGTCAGGCGCACGCGGGTAAAGTATAGTTGGCGCAAGGCGGCGGCGCCTCCAGGGGATACGGGGAGCCGAGCACGCCGAAAGGCGAGCCACAGACTGGGGGAGGCACGCGGGCAAAGGCCCATTCGGAATTGCCCGCTATCGGCCATGAAGTGGGACTTCCTGAAGATCGACAATTTGCCGAGGCCGCCGCCAAGGGCCCGCGCCGTCACCATCATGGCCGGCGTCGGCCTTCTCACCGGCCTGATCTCGAGCTTGCCCTCGCCATTACCGGACCTCCGCCTCGACGATCCCGAGCTCCTCATCAACGCGGAAGGAATCCCGCTGCATGCCGGCATCGCCTTCGGGGCCGGCGTGGCCGTCATGCTGTGGCTATGGACAAACCGGGACCCCGGCAAATGCCTGCTTGCCATGGCGCTCACGCTCATGGGCTGGCTCGCCGCGGTCAACACGGCGAACGACGTGATGTCGGCCGTCGTAGGCTCCGAGCTGTTCGGCACCGTCGAAGGCGCCAAGGCGAACCGGGAGATCGTGGGATGGGTGCTGGCGGGCGTGATCGGAGGGGCGATCGGCGCCGGTCTGACGGCCTTCGGCAGCGGCATCCCCGCGCAAGCCATCAGGCGCCCGCAAGGCTGGGTGGTGATCGTGGTCGTCGGCGCTCTCTACGGCCTCCTGCTCTATCCCGCTGCCAGCCTCGATCAGGTCGCGCTTCTCTTCGTGCCCTGGCAGGCTGCGGTCGCGGCGAGCATCGCCTATGGTCTCACGCAGCCAAGAGCATGAGCCCCAACCGGGCATGACAGATCCATGAGAGCGATTGCCGCGGGGCTAGGCTTTCTTGGCAAGCGCCTCACCCAAGCCATGCTCGTGATGCTGGCGATCCTCATTATCGCGTTTGCCGTGCGCACCGCCCTCGGCGATCCTTTGCGCGAGATCATGGGCGAGGCGGTCCCTGAGAGCGAGCGGGACAAGCTCCGCCACGAGCTCGGCCTCGATGCGCCCTGGCCGGTGCAGCTCGTGCGCTATCTCGGCGGCGCGGTCAGGGGCGATCTCGGCACCTCCATGATCTACAAGCGGTCGACGCTTGAGGTGGTCCTCGCCAAATTTCCGGCAAGCTTCGAGCTCGTGCTTGGGGCGAGCCTGATCGTGCTCCTGCTGTCGGTCCCTGCCGGGGTCTATTGCGCGGTACGACCGCGCGCGCTCAGCGCGAGGCTCATCTTGGGGTTCAGCGTTCTCGGCATCTCGATCCCGGTCTTCCTCACCGGCATTTTTCTCATCACCATCTTCTCGGTCTGGCTCGGCCTCCTTCCGGCCTTCGGCCGCGGCGAGACGGTCAGGCTTGGCTTCTGGGAGAGCGGGTTTCTCACCCTGGATGGGCTTAAGCACCTCATCCTGCCGGCTCTCACGCTGTCCTCGATCATGCTGCCGCTCTTCATCAGGCTGGTGCGTGGCGCCATGCTCGACCAGCTTGGTCAGGACTATGTGCGCACCGCTCGCGCCAAGGGCGCCTCGCCGCTCAGGGTGTGGTTTGCCCATGCGCTGCGCAACGCGCTTCTTCCGCTCGTTGCCGTCGGTGGGCTCCAGATCGGCACGCTGATCGCCTACACGCTCTTGACCGAAACAGTGTTCCAATGGCCGGGCATGGGCTTCCTCTTCCTCGAGGCGGTGACCCGCGCCGACATTCCGCTCATCACCACCTATCTCGTCTTTGTCGGCCTCCTCTTCGTCATTACCAACACGATCGTCGATGTCGTGAGTCTCATGCTCGATCCCCGCATCAGCCTCGAGGGGACGCGATGAGCGCGCAAGCCTTGCGAACGGGTCGGCGTGCGCTGCTCGGTCTTGCCGCCGAGCGGCCGGGTGCGGCGCTCGCTGCGGCCTTGCTCGGCGTCATCGTTATCGCTGTGGCGCTCGCGCCCCTCATTGCGCCGCAGAACCCGTTCGATCTCGCGAGCTTCGATGTGCTCGACGCCGAGCTTCCGCCGTCCTGGCTGCAAGGAAGCGACAAGCGCTTCCTGCTCGGCACGGACGCGCAAGGCCGCGACCTGTTCAGCGCCATCCTTTACGGCACGCGCATCTCGCTACTCGTGGGCGTGCTGGCCGTGGCGATCCAGGCCGCAATTGGCGTGCCCTTGGGACTGCTGGCAGGCTATGTCGGCGGGAGAACCGACAGCCTCGTCACGCGGGCCGCCGACATCCAGCTCTCGCTCTCGACCCTGATGCTGGCCATTATCGCCCTCGCGCTGTTCCGCGCCGGCCTTGGCGGAGAGAGCCTGAGCCACTTGGCCGTGCCGCTCCTCGTGCTCGTCATCGGCCTCGCCGAGTGGCCCTATTTCGCGCGCACCGCCAGGGCTGCGACCCAGGTCGAGGCTACGAAGGACTATGTTCGCGCCGCCCGCGCGCTGGGGGGGAGCGGCCCCGGCGTCGTGTGGCGCCACATCCTGCCCAACATCCTCTCGCCCCTGATCGTGGTGGGCACGACCCAGATCGCGGGCGCCATCATGGCCGAGGCGGCGCTTTCCTTTCTCGGCCTCGGCATGCCGGTGACCAAGCCTTCGCTCGGCACCTTGATCCGCTCGGGCTACGACCTGATCTTCGCCGGCGCCTGGTGGGTGACCGTCATTCCGGGCCTGGTGCTGATCGGCCTCCTCGTCTCCGTCAACCTGCTCGGCGACGCTTTGCGCGATGGGCTCGACCCGCGGCTCAGGCCGCGTTGAATCGATCACGAAGTTGATTGGCCCTAACCCCTTGAAAGTGTGGTCGGCTCCGACCCATAAGGTATAGTGCGCCAAGCGTTTGCACAGTCATGGCCGACCCTCGGCCATCGCCTGCCTCGTCCCTGGCCGGGACGGCCTCGAAGGAGCTGTCATGGAGACCCCGGGCCCGGTCAATCCGGCGCTTGTCTTTTCCCTCCGCCGCGTCACCGAGGGGGCGGCGACCGCCGCCTTCAACTGGATCGGGCGCGGCGACAGCGAGGACGCCGGCCGCGCCGCGCTCGACGCCATGCGGAGCGCGCTTGCCGAGATCGATATCGATGCACTGGTCGTGATCGGCGAAGCGCCGCGGGGCGAGGCGCCGCAGCCGCAACGGGGCGAGCGACTCGGCCGGCCAACCGCGGCGTTCAAGGCCGACATCGCCGTCGATCCGGTGGAGGGCACGAGCTACCTGGTGCGCGGCCAGACCAATGCGCTTGCCGTGCTGGCCGTGGCCCCGCGCGGCGCCATGATGAATCCGGGCCCCGCCTTCTATATGGAGAAGTTCGTCACCAGCGCTCCGGCCCGCGGCAAGATTGACCCGGGCTGGCCGGTGGAGAAGAAGCTCGCCACGCTGGCCGAGGCTCTCGGCAAGGATGTCTCAGAGCTCACTGTCTTCGTGCTGGAGAAGCCGCGCCACCGCGAGCTCGTGGACCGGATCTTGGCGAGGGGCGCGCGGGTCGCTCTCTATCCTGCAGGCGACGTCGCCGGCGCGCTCATGGCCGCCATCCCCGGCTCGGGCATCGATGCCTTGATGGGAACTGGCGGCACGCCCGAGGGCGTTATGTCGGCATGCGCCATCAGGGCGATCGGCGGCGAGTTCCTGGGCCGCCTCGATCCCCAGCTGCAAACCGAGGCGAGGGCGGTCAAGGAGGCCGGGATCGATACCTCGAAGTGGTACCGCTGCGATGAGATCATCGCGTCGAGCAACGTGTTTTTCTGCGCCACCGGGATCACCACGGGCCTGATGCTCGAAGGTGTTGAGCGTACCAAGTCCCATTATAAGGTGCAGACCATGATGATAACGGGAGCGACCGGCGAGCGGCAGATCTTGACGAGCTACATGCCGAACGAGCGCTTAGGGAGCATAGCTGCGCGCGACGTTGCTTAAACCCGGTCGGGAGGAGTGCCTGGAGTAGTCATGTCGAAGCGGGTGGATCATCCGATCATCCTCGGCATCGTGGGTGATTCGGCGTCGGGTAAGACGACGCTGTCGGCGGGCGTCGCCCAAATTCTGGGCGAGGCGCACTGCACGGTGATGTGCACCGACGACTACCACCGCTACGACCGGGCGCAGCGCTCCGCCGCCGGGCTTTCGGCGCTCGACCCCCGCGCCAACTATGTCGACGTGCTGGAGCAGCATTTGCGGCTCTTGCGCGGCGGCGAGCCGATCCTGAAGCCCGTGTACGATCATCGGCACGGCACGCTCGAATCCCCCGAATATGTCAGGCCCAAGGAGTTCGTCATCGCCGAAGGTTTGCTCGGCTACACCACGCGTGCCATGCGCGATTGCTACGACGTGAAGATCTATCTCGATCCCGAGGAGGAGCTCAGGGTGAAGTGGAAGGTGCACCGCGATACGACCAAGCGCGGCTACACGCGGGAAGAGGTCCTCGCCCAGCTGGAGCGGCGGGAGGGAGACAGCCCGAACTTCATTCACCCGCAGCGCACCTTTGCCGACATCGTCATCCGTTTTCAGAGGCCGAAGGGCGCCAACGGCTTAGACACCCAGCTCGACGTCCGTCATATCCTCCGCCCGACGCTGCCCCATCCCGACTTCACCCCCCTGTTCGACGGGTCCAGCAACGCAGGATTGCACCTCGAGCTCGCCCGCGACCGGGACGGCAAGCCCGTCGACGTGCTTGAGATCAACGGCAATATCTCCGACAAGAGGGCCGAGCGGATCGAAGATCTGCTGTGGAACCTCATCCCGGAGGCGGGGCATCTGCGCGACCAGGTCGGTCGCATCGACCTCGCCAATGGCGCCAAGAGCCACTCGCTGGCGCTGAGCCAGCTTCTCGTCGGCTATCACGCGGTCAAAGCGGCGATGGGCGTCCGCGCTTATTAGGCGACGCGTTCTCGTGCTAGTGAACTTTTCGCGTTGCCGGTAAGCATTTCCCAATTCTGGGGAGAATCGATGGCCGAAGCCCTGATGCAGGATCAG